>CALVQA010000044.1 GCA_944354725.1 uncultured Clostridia bacterium | reverse complement strand
GCCAATACCTTTCGCCGTCCTCCCGCAGCTCGGTACCGATCCCGAGCGCGCTCCACAACACGGAGGTGTCGGCGATGCTGCCGAAAACGCAGTCGCGGCGCAGCGCGACGCCGATCTCGCACACCTCACCGCCACGCACGACGGTAAAGTTCGCCCGCTCCCCCGCAAGGCGGCCTTCGAGCGCCTCTATCAGATCGGACGTGAGGTACACGCCCTCTCCCTCCGCTTCGAGCACGACGTCGCCCGCGATGAAGCTGTTCGCCGCGTCGTATCCTTCGGGGTAGGTAACGCCGCCTATTTTTATGACCGTCTGCCCGAAGACGGCAAAGGAAACGATTATGAGCGCGACCGCCGCCGCATAGTTGAAGAGCGCGCCCGATACGAGCACCACTATCCGCTGCCACGGCGGCTTAGAAGCAAATCCGCCCTCGGAGAGCAGGCCGCGCTCGTCGTTCTCCCCCTCGAACGCGCAATAGCCGCCAAGCGGCACGGCGCGCACCGAAAACACTTCGCCCGTACGCCTGCCTTTTACCTTTATGAGCGCAGGGCCGAAGCCTATAGCGAATTCGTTTATCTTGAAGCCGAGCGCCTTGCCCGCGACATAGTGCCCGAATTCGTGCACCGTTATCATTGCAAGCAATATCAAAACGGCAAGCGCGACGGCACCTGCCGCATTCAGCGCCGAAGTCATCGAAAGCAGCAGCAAATTTACCTCATCAAAGCGGCGCGACGCCATGGGGCGGCGCCTTTAAAATTATGTAACGAGCCCGTCTATCACAGACGCGGCGCGGATGCGGGCGCGGGCATCCGCCTCGCAGAGCGCGGCATAACTTTCGGCCCGCCCGCACGCCGAACCCTCTACGGTGCCGCCGACCACGCGCGCGATGTCGGTAAACCTTATCCTGCCCGAAAGGAAGGCGCGCACCGCCTCCTCCCCCGCGGCGTTTAGCTCGCACGGCAGCGTGCCGCCCGCCTTTGCGCAGGCGAGGGCCATATCGAAACAGGGGAACATGCCGCTCCTTAAAGGAGAAAACTCCAGCGAGAGCGCCGCCGAAAAATCCGGCCGTGCCTCCGCGAGCGGCCGCCTTTCGGGATAGCCGAGGGCGAGCAGTATGGGCAGCTTCATCGTGGGACGCGAAAGCTGCGCCATCACCGCGCCGTCGCAAAATTCCACCATGGAATGCACTATGCTCTGCGGGTGTATCACCGCCTGTATTTTTCCGTAGTCGGCGCCGAACAGGTGATGCGCCTCTATGACCTCGAAGCCCTTATTCAGCATGGTCGCGCTGTCTACCGTTATTTTTGCGCCCATGTTCCACGTAGGGTGCGCAAGCGCCATCTCCGGCGTGACCGAAGCGAGCATTTCGGGCGTATAGTCTTTGAACGGGCCGCCGCTCGCCGTTATTATGAGTCGGGCAAAGGGCGCGCCCGCATCGAAACCGAGGCACTGCCATATCGCGGAGTGCTCGCTGTCTACCGGGCGCAGGCTGACGCCGCGTTTTTTTACGAGCGGCATGACCACGTCGCCGCCGCAGACGAGCGTCTCCTTGTTGGCAAGCGCAAGCGCCTTGCCCGCGTTTATCGCCGCGAGCGAATATTTCAGTCCCGCAAAGCCGCCCGCCGCCACGAGCACGATGTCGCAGCCGCCGAAGCGCGCGGCATCGAGGGCGGCCTCCTCTCCGCATGCGAACCGCGTGCCCGGGGGGACCTCGGGAACTTTTCCCGTCTCCGACGCGAGCGCGCAATATGCGGGCCTTACCGCGTTTATCTGCCTTTCGAACAGCTCGTGCGAGCAGTTCGCCGCCATGGCGACTATTTTAAATTCTTCCGGGCAGGAGAGCGCGACTTCTATCGTCTGCCTGCCTATGCTGCCCGTGCTTCCGATAAGGGCTATCTTTTTCATGCCGCCTCCATACAGACGGGGCCTTAAATTATTATACCCCGCCCGACCGTAAATAATGACGGACACACCCGCCGAGAGGCGCCGTCATCAAAAAAAATTCCCGCCGCTTCGGGGCGGGAAGGCTATTCTATGCCATAAAAACAAATGCCAGCAAAACGACGACGCCCGCAAACAGCGTGCCGTCGAAGCGGTCGAGCACGCCGCCGTGCCCGGGCAGCAGCCTGCCCATATCCTTTATGCCGCACTCGCGCTTTATCGCGCTTTCGAACAGGTCGCCGAACTGAGCCGCGACCGAAACGGCCGCGCCCGTTATGAGCATGGCAACTATCTGCGGCACGGAGACTGAGAGCGCGGTTTCGCCGCCGAGCGCGACGAAGAGATAATAGGCCGCCGCCGCGCCCGCTATGCCGCCGACGAGCCCGCCGGCCGCGCCCACGACCGTTTTGTTGGGGCTGATATGCGGCGCAAGTTTAAGGGGCAGCACCCTGCCGAGGGCAATGCCGACGAGATATGCGCCCGCATCGGTAAAGGGGACGCACATGAACAGAAACATCACCGCCAGCATGGAGTTGCCCTCATCCGGCAGATGATTCACCGCCGAAAGCACGGCAGACAACAGGCCCGCGTATGCGAGGGCGAACAGGCAGGCAAGCGTGCTTTTAACGTCGGAATGCCTGTGATCGGCCACCAACAGCACGCACAGCGCAAGTGCGCCCGTACCGAGCGCCGCAGCGGCGCCGGCGGCGCCGCTGCCGTCTGACCCCCATGCGAACAGCGCGTACATGGGCGCGGCGAGCGCGCAAAAAGTTATCGTCACCGCACGCTGGAGCACGGAGACGCATCCGAAGGCGCGCAGCAGCTCGAATGCGCCTATCGCCGCGACGGCGCAGAACAGGGCGTCGAACAACAGCGAACCGTACCCTCCGGGTATCAGCCATTTGCACGCGCACAGCGCCGCAACGACGAGCACATATGCCGCGCTCGTCAAAGTTCTCGTTTTCATATCTTCCTCAAAGCGCCCCGCGTGCAAAGCGCGGGGCTCATATACTCAGTTTAAAACTTACCGGCCTTTTTATACCTTGCCGAAACGCCGGTTGCGGCGCGAATATTCTTTGAGCGCCCTTTTGAACTGCCTTTCGTCGAAATCGGGGAAGAGCGTCTTGGTAAAATAGAGCTCGGAATACGCCGACTGCCACAAAAGGAAGTTGGAAAGGCGCAGCTCGCCGCCCGTGCGGATTATAAAGTCGGGGTCGGGGACGCCGCAGGTATACATCAGGCGCGAAAAGCCCTCTTCGCTCACTTCGCCGCCCGCCTTTACCGCAAGGTTTGCGGCGCGCACTATCTCCGCGCGGCTGCCGTAGTTGACGGCAAAAACAAGGCGGAACGCCGCGTCGCGCTTAGAACGGGCGCACACCTCGAGCATCTTGCCCGAAACATCGGCGGGCAGCGCCGAAAGGTCGCCTATGACGCCGATGGCGACGTCCTCCGCCACGAGTTTGGGGGCGTATTCTTCGAAATATTTGCGAAAAAGGCCGAAGAGCCCTTCGAGCTCCTCTCTGGGGCGGGCAAGATTTTCGGTGGAGAGGGCGAACAGCGTAAGATAGCGTATGCCCGCCGCGCGGGCGCACTCCACCAGCTTGACTATCCTCTTCATCCCCGCATCGTGCCCGAAAGAACGCGGCATCAGCCGCCGCTTTGCCCAGCGGCCGTTGCCGTCCATTATTATGCCTACGCTCTGCGGCACGGCACGATTCTTTTCCGACATTTTAAACGGTCATTATTTCCTTTTCTTTTTCGGCAACGGCGGCGTCGGTCTTGGCAACGGCCTCCGAAACCTGCTTCTCCACGTCCTTTTCGCAGACGGCAAACTCGTCTTCGGAGAGCACCTTGTCGGTTTTGAGCTTTTTGAGCGCCTCCATCGCCTCTCTGCGCACGTTGCGCTCGGCAACTTTGGCGTCCTCGCCCATCTTTCTTATCTTTTTAACGAGCTCTTTCCTGCGCTCTTCGGTGAGTTCGGGAAACACGAGGCGGATGACCTTGCCGTCGTTGGTGGGATTGAGCCCTATATCCGAGACCTGTATGGCCTTTTCTATGCCCTTTAATATGGACACGTCCCAGGGCGATATCACCAGGCACCTGCCCTCCTGCACAGATATGTTGGCAGTTTGATTGATGGGCGTGGGCACGCCGTAATAGTCGACGTTTATCCTGTCGAGTATGTGCGGGTTGGCACGGCCGGCACGGATGACGGAATAGTCCTCCTTGAGCACGCTGACCGTTTTAGAGAGCTTGTCGTCGAGAACGAGCATTATCTCCTCTACCTGTTCGTTGTCTATCATATAAAAACTCCTTGAATTATTTTTTAATGCTGCGGCGCTTCGCGCGCCGAAGTATCGGCAGACCGCCCGGCCCGCGCCCCGCAAAGCGGGGTAGGCCGCGCAAACTTTCCGCCCCGTCTGCGGCAAAAAATGCGCAGGCTCAGTTATTGTCTATCAGCGTGCCTATCTTTTCGCCGCATACCGCCTTTACTATGGAATTTTCCTCGTCCATGCCGAAAGCCAGAACGGGGATGTTGTTTTCCATGCACATCGTGGCGGCGGTGGCGTCCATCGCCTTTATGCCGTTTTTGATTATGTCGATATAGTTCAGATGCTCAAACTTTTTGGCATCGGGATTGAGCTTGGGGTCGCTGTCGTAAATGCCGTCGATATTCTTTGCCATGAGCAGCACGTTTGCCTGTATCTCGCACGCGCGCTGCGCGGCGGCGGTATCGGTGGAGCAATAGGGGTTGCCCGTGCCGCACGCCATTATCACCACCCTTCCCTTTTCGAAGTGGTGCAGCGCCTTCCTGAGTATGTAAGGCTCGGCGACGGACGTCATTATAAGCGCAGTCTGCACCCTCGTGGGGATGCCGCGCTGCTCTATGGCGTCCATCATGGCGAGCGAATTCATCACCGTGGCGAGCATTCCCATATGGTCGGCGGTCGTCCTGTCCATATGCGTGCCCTGCCTGCCGCGCCAGAAGTTGCCGCCGCCTATGACGAGGGCCACTTCCACGCCCATATTTTTTATGGTGACTATCTGGTCGACTACGCGCGCTATAACGGCTTCGTCGAGGCCGTGCCCCTTGGGCCCTGCGAGAGCCTCGCCCGAAAGTTTTATTAGCACGCGTTTATATTTGGGCTGCATGGCTGAAATTACCTCCGCAATAAAAGTTCCGCATGTGCAATTATATCATAACCGGCGCAAAATTTCAATAGCAAAAGACAAAAATAGTGAGCAAACTTGCCTCCCGCCGCAAAAGCCGCAAAAAAAACGGCCGCACGCAAACGGCGCGGCCGCCGAACTCAGCGCGAAAGCGCGGCCGCACGCTCTTCGTCGGCACGCTTCAAACACTCTTCCACCTTTCTGCTGTAAACGTCTATGCCGAATCCGGGATGGGCGGCATCGTCGGCGAGGTCTACCCTGCGGAGGCGCCAGCTCTCGCGCAGGCAGCTCCACACTATCATGAGCACCGCGCCCGCGACGGCGCAGCCCCAGCCCGAAAGCGCGAGCGCGAGGTCGGCGGCAAACAGTCCGCCAACCACGAGCGCCATCCCCGCGACCATTACCGCGACCCCTGCGACGAACATCGCCGCCAGCTTCCTCTTGCGCCTCGTCTTTTGCTCGTCGGGGGCGTCGGAAGCGGCGCGCGCCTTGCGGCACAGCTCGTCGACTTCCGCCTCTATCTCGGCGAGCTTTTCGTAGGCGGGGTCGTCTCTGTCCCTCTGCAAATTTATCGCGCAGTATATTTTGCCGTCTTCCTCGCTCTCGCTCTCCGAGGCCACCGAATAGCCGAGACGGCGGTACCTGTCGATATAGGCGTCTTTATAAACGCTTTCAAGTTTTATCTGCTTCACTTCAACGTTCACTTTACACACTCCCGCCGCCGCGGCCGCGCTTACGCGGCAAGCCGTATGTGCGGCGAAGCCATCTGCGACGCTAAGAGGCGCGAAACGCCCCGTCGCCGTCGCCCTATATTAAAATTATAACACCGAAGCGTAAAAATTACAACAAAAATTTATGCGGCGCAAAGATGCGCCGCACTTTAAGCATTGTCTGCTCAGTCCTTCTTCATGGCGGCGACCTGTTTTGCCACCTCTTCCGAAAGGTCTTCGCTCTTCTTTTCTATGCCCTCGCCCATCTCGTAGCGGACGAACTTTGCAACTTTGAACTGCTTGCCTATAACTTCGCCCACGGTTTTGGAATCGTCCTTTACGAAGGGCTGAAGCATGAGGCAGTTCTCCGAATAGAACTTGCCGAGCTTGCCCATCACTATCTTTTCGAGGATCTCCTTGGGCTTGTTGGCGTTCTTTTCGTCGTTCTGCATCTGAACGAGCATTATCTCCTTTTCCTTCTCTATAACGTCGGCGGGAACTTCTTCCTTGGTGACGTAAGAGGGACGGGAGGCCGCTATCTGAAGCGCCACGTCGTGCAAGGTGGTCTCGCAACCGTCTGCCGCGTCGACCGCCTCCACCATGACGCCCACTTTGCCGCCCATGTGGATGTAGGTCTCTATCTTGCCGCTCGTCTGATAGATGCTGAACCTGCGGAGGGATATCTTTTCGCCTATTACGGCGGTCTGCGCGGTTATGAAATCTTTTACCGTGCCTCCCTCTGCGGGGCATGCGAGCAACGCGTCGACGTCGGCGGGAAGGTTCTCCGCCGCGATCTTGGCAACGGTGTCCACGATGCCGTGGAACTTGTCGCCCTTGGACACGAAGTCAGACTCGCAGTTTATCTCCACGAGCACGCCGGTATTGCCGGAGACATAGGCGCCGACGACGCCCTCTGCGGCTATCCTGCCTTCCTTTTTGACTGCCTTTGCTATTCCGCGCTCACGGAGAAGCTCGGCGGCCTTTTCCATATCGCCGTCGGCATCCTGCAGCGCTTTTTTGCAGTCGAGCATGCCTGCGCCGCTCTTTTCGCGGAGGGTCATAACGTCTTTAGCTGTAAATGCCATTTTTGCACCTCTTATAATATTGATTTATTCGGCTGCCGCTTCGCCTTCGGCAACTTCCTCTGCCGCGGGAGCCTCTTCCTCTGCCGCGGCCTCTTCGGCTACGGGAGTCTCGCCCTGGTTGGCCTCTATAACGGCGTTTGCCATTACCGACGCTATGAGCTTTATTGCCCTGATCGCGTCGTCGTTGCCGGGGATAACGTAGTCGATAAGGTCGGGATCGCAGTTGGTATCGGTGATGGCGATGATGGGGATGCCGAGCTTGCGGGCTTCGGCAACGGCGATATCCTCGTTATGAGGGTCTACTATGAACATCATGCCGGGGAGCTTGTTCATGTTGCGTATGCCGTTGAGGTTGGTCTGAAGTTTTGCCATCTCTTCTTTGAGCTTGGCCACTTCCTTTTTGGGGAGAAGGTCGAATTCGCCGCTCTCCTCCATCTTTTCCAGCCTGGTCATGCGGTCGATACGCGAACGTATCGTTTTGAAGTTGGTGAGCGTGCCGCCCAGCCAACGGGAATTGACATAGAACTGTCCGCAGCGCTCGGCCTCTTCCTTTATGGCGTCCTGCGCCTGCTTTTTGGTGCCTACGAAGAGAATGGTCTTGCCGTTTTTGATGCTGTCGACAACGTAGTTATAGGCCTGCTCGATGAGATTTACGGTGAGCTGAAGGTCGATGATGTGGATGTCGTTGCGGGCGGCATAGATGTAGCGCGCCATTTTGGGGTTCCATTTCCTCGTCTGGTGGCCGAAATGAACGCCGGCTTCCAGAAGCTGCTTCATGGTGATCACTGCCATTTTAAATTCCTCCGTTTTGCCTCCCCGCAAACGCCACGGCTTGTTGCGCTTACGGCCGCATTGAAAGATTTTACGGCCACGGAGCGCGGGCTCTGCGGGTGTGAATTTTTATAGCCTGATTATTTTAGCAAAAATTTTTTTCGTTGTAAAGCAAATTTGCGCCCGACGGGCAATATTGTGCCTTATGCGGCGGCAAAACGGGGCAAAATCGCGCGCGGCGGGAGCGCACGGGTTTGAGCATATAAAAAAAAGGTTATAAATATGATATAGAGGCAATATCCCGCAAAAAATTTAAAGGAGCAAAAAAATGGAAGAAGAAAAGACCCCCGCCGAAGGCACGGCGGAAAACGAGAACAAGAACACCGAACAGAAAAAGGAAGGGAAGATATCGGGTTTCTTTAAAAAGATGGGGCAGAAGCTCGACGACGCGGCATACGACTCGCGCCTCGCCTCCGACTTTTCCAAGAGGAACGCCCTTTACCGCGTGTTTACGGGGACGGGAGTATTTTCGCCCAGCCCCGAAATAAGCGCGGAAGAACACCTCGACGGCGAGGAAAAGTATGTGGTGATGTACGGCACCGACGAAAACGTGAAGGCGGGCTGCCTGATAAGAAAGAACAACGACAAAAAAGTTTATCACATAGCCGAAGTTTCGCCCGCCACGCTCACGATAGAGTTCGAGGGCAAGACCAACGAAAAGCCCGCGCAGAAGATAGTGTTCGGCGAAGAGGCCGAAAAAGTGGCCGTGATAAAGGTGGGCGACGAATTTTACAGGATATGAGCGGGCTTCCCGCAAAAAAAGCGCGGCGCGGCAGCAATTTTTGCTGCCGCGCCGCTTTTGATTTTGCGCGTTTTTGAGTTTTTACACCTGTTTGAACGTAAGGCGGATGACCGTGCCCTTGTTGTCGACGGGCAGGAAGAAGCGGAGGTCTTCGCCGTCCACTTCGGCAGATTCGTAGTCCTTCACGTCCTTTATAACCACCTTTGCGCCGTCCTGCGCGAAGGTGCCGTCGGCAGGCTTCCTGTCGCCTCGGCCGTACGTGAGCTTCACCCTGCCGTCGGCACAGAATTCCGCCGTAGTGCCCTTGCCGAACTCTTCCGCCATAAGCACGTAAAACGCGGCGGCGGCCTTCTCCTTTTCGGTGAGTTCGGGCGAATACTCGTGTATTTCTGCCGACACATATTCATACTTTTTGCCCGCGATAGATGCTGTTTTATCCATATTGCCCCCTGTATTTAGCGCCGCCGTTGGATTTGCGCCCTGCGCAGGCGGCGCGGCGTTGCCGTTACCGTTCGTCGTCGGAATACACGTCTTCCCCTTCGGTCTCCTCCTGATAGAAATCGAAGATCTCCCGGAGAAGATCGTCGTCCTCGACGGGTTCGAGCGTCTCTTCGTCCTCGTTCAGCCTGAATATGACCACCTCGTCCTCGGCTATCTCCTCGTTGGGTTCGGCCGCGAGCAGCAGCGCATACTTGCCGCCCTTGTACTCGGTGACGTCAAGAAGCCTGAACTTTACGACGTTTTCGTCCTCATCGATAAGTTCTATTATGCCGTCGTCCTGTTCTTCGGCGAGCTCTTCGCCCGTTTTTTCGTCGCTCATTGGTTTTCTCCTTGTTTTTTTGTTCTGGCAAGAAAGCCGTCGAGTATGTTCGCCGCGGCGAGCGCGTCGACATACTTTTTGTGCTGCTTTGCGCTTTTGCCGCTCTCGTGCAGCTGCTCGTGCGCGATGACCGAAGTGTAGCGCTCGTCCTCGCGCACGGCGGTCAAGCCCGTCGCCTGCTCGAGCGCGAGAATGAAGCGCTCGGTCTTTGCCGTCTGCTCCGAGGGCGTGCCGTCGACGTTGACGGGCAGCCCGCACACCATGTGCGTGGCGCCCTTTTGCTTTATGACGGCGGCGAGCGCCTCCACATCCTTTAAAAACGTCGTGCGGACATAAGTCTGCGAAGGCAGGGCGTAGCTGTTGAACGGATCGGAAACGGCTATGCCTATGCGCCTGTCGCCTATGTCGAACGCTATGTACCTCTCCAACCTGCCCTCCTTGCGGCGTCGTTGCCGATTTGATTATATCATATGCGCCGTCCGTTTTCAAGCGGTTGGAGCAATTATTCGAAAAAGACGGGCGTTTGCCCGCAAAGTGACGGCGCGCCGCGGCAAAAAGCCGCGGCGCGCCGCCGAAAGACGCACTTTTACGCCCGCAACGATGCGGCGGGCGGGGTTCAGTCTTTCTTTTTGCCGCCCTCGGAAGAACAGCAGCCCGCCTGCGCTCCGCCGGAAGGCATGGCCTTTTCGAGCTTTTCGTCGATATAGCTCTCGGCCTTCTGCAAAAACTCTTCCTGATTCTTTTTGATCATTTGCCTGAGCTTGCAGCTGTTCGCCACTATGAGGGCTCCGCCGGCCATGCCCGCGGCAAGGCCCAACATAAATTCCTTCATATCCTCTCCTTAGGCGCGGATATGCGCCCTTTACAAGCAGTATGGGGAGGGCGGAGCCGTTTATGACTGTAAATTTTTTACTTGCACCCTGAGGCGGGCGTTCTCCTCGCGCAGGCGCTCGGTTTCCTCTCTGAGGCGGGCGTTCTCTTCGCGCAGGGAGGAAGCCAGCCTGCCGTACAGCCCGTCTATCTCCCTCTCTATGCGCTTCTTGCCCTCGTCCTCCGCGGGCAGGCCGCATTCGCGCCGCAGCGCCTCCAATCTCTCCGGCTGCTTGGAGAGCACGTTGCGGTATTTGTTCTGGTAGCGCAGCATCAGCTTGTCGTCGCCGCCGGCGAGGTTGAGCACGGCGCGGCGCACCGAGATGCCCTTGCTCTTTTCCGTAAGGATGCTTTTAAGTATCCTGTCCGTCTCTTCGTCGGTGAAATTCTTTACCGGTTCGGCCCTCAGATCCGTGCCGCGCAGCAATTTTTTAACGTCCCTGTTGCCCGTGCTGCGCAGGAGGGCATAGTAATAGTTCCGCACGCTGCCCTTAGCCCTGCCCGACTTTGCGGCATAGCCCGCGAACAGCGAGGAGAGCGTCCTGCCCGCGCGCCTGCCGGCATACATATACTGCACGAAGGAACGGGCCTCCTCTTCCGTATAGCCGTTGATCTTGTTCATTGCATCCTCCTCCGTAGCCGAATGGGCCGAAGCCGCGGAGCCTGCCCGCGCCCTCGGCGCAAATATTTTTTCCTTGGTATATATTGACATAAAACGCGCCGTTGATACGTTAAAATATACAGATATAAAAAATTTTTTTTGCGGGAGACGAATGCGAGTGTATTTTTTATCTGCCGAACCCGCCGCGCTCAGGCTCGACGGACAGTACGCGGGGACGGCCGACATGTTCGAAAGGTATGCCGAGCTCGACCTGAAGAAGGGCGCGCTCGCCGAGCTGCTGCCCCGCTCCGGCAGGGGGCCGCTGTGCTTTTTTGTGGACGAGGGGTTTTTCCTCTCCCCCCATCCCTTCTGCAGCACATACACCTCGGAGATCGAGCGGGCGATATATGTGGGCGGCTATCCCGAGAGGCAGTGCGAGATAAGCGTCATCGCGCAGAAGCAAGCCGCCGGCGCGCTGATAACGGTGTTCCGGTTCGGGGAAGTGTATGCCGCGGCGGAGGGCGGCCGCCGGACGTTAAAAAAGCTGGACGAGCGCTTTGCCGAGGCGGAAATAGAGGCCGTGGATATAGGCGGGTGCGAATACGCCGCCGTGCGCGGCAGGAACGCGCTGGCGCTCTTCCGCGGCGAAAACCTCGCGTGCTTTTGCGGGTGCGACGACGCGAGTTTCGGCAAAGAGCTCGCGGTGACCGTGCGCCCCGAAACGTGCACGCGCGCAACGGTGACCGAAACATACTCCTTCGACGGCGAAAAATTCCTGCCCTCGCACACGGAGACGCGCGGCAGCGACGCGCCGCCGCACGCGGCGGCCGTCGCCTTCTTCGAGAGCGTGCTGTACGGCGGCAGCAAGCGGTATCTGTGCGAGGAGCTGAAGGACAGGGCAGATCATTTAAAGGAATACCTCGGCCCGTTCATGGCCGCCGTCCCGCCCACCGAAGCCGCCGAGGCCGGGTACGGCGAAAACGCCGTCGGGCTGGTATACCCGAAGGGCGGCGGGATGTTCGAGGTAAGATATTTCACGGCCGAGATAGCGGACGGCAAAGTTACCAACGTGTATCCCGCGGACGGCGGACGGTGAGGCACGCAAAAAGCCGACGGCGAAAACGCCGTCGGCTCTGTATATCACACTTTCTTTAACGCAACGATAAGATCAATAGGCGGTGATCTCCACCGACCTTATCACGATGGCCGCACGGGGAACGTCGTACTCGGTAGACGCCGCCTGCTCGGCAATGTTCTCTATCCTGTCTATCTCCGCCTCGGTGGGGGCAAGGAAATCGTTGTCGGAGTTGTATTCGTCGTCGATATAGTCGGCCACGGCCTCGAGCAGGTCGTCGAGGGTGTTGATGTCGCTCTCTCCCGTGAGGTAGGCGAACGTGGCATAGTTTGCAACGGCGAGCGACGAGCTCGATCCCACCTGAAGGGCAAACAGGCTGGTGGCGCTGTTGTACTCGTAGTCGTGCTCGAGCACCTGGCCGCTGCCCGTTTTGATGAACACGTGCGCCGCCGCTATATCTTCGATGACTTTGTCGCTGTAAAACATTTTGAGCGAACCGTATTCGGCGCCGCGGCGGCCCTCGTCGATGACGTGGTCGTTGTTGGCAAACTCGCCGATAAGGGTGTGATACGCATCCTCTTCGCTCACCGTCATGTTGCCGTCATCGTCGTAGGAATAGCCGGTATATACCGAGGAAGTGAGCTTGCCCTCCTTGAAGAGCGCAAGATAGTCGTCCTCCTTGTAGTAGCGGGAATCGTTGAGATAATCTTCGAAGCCGTCGTCCTCGGAGGCAGCCGCATAGGCCTCTTCGTCGTATGCGTAGCCGCCGCCGTACCAATCGTTGGCGGTATAGTCGTGGATTATGGTGTTGTTGTAGAAGCCCGCATCGGCAAGTTCGATGAAATGACGCACCGTTTGAGGATACATGTTCCTGTACAGCGTGTATTCGATCACATATTCCGTGCCGTTGAATTCGAGCGTGAGACGCGCGCGGGGGTGGGAAGATTCGATAGAGCAACCGCCGAACACGGCAGCCGCGCCCACTGCCGCGGCAAGCGCCGCGCCTGCAACGGCGCGCTTTAACCTTTTGAATGACATATCTTTGAACCTTATGAGATGATTTTTTACTTATACCCCTGTATTTTACATAAATAATGCGGGGCAGTCAAGCAATTTACGGCACGGCGCACAAATTTCACCGCTTTGCCACCAAAAGCCGCGCACGTTTTTGCCAAACGGGGGGCAAAAAAACCGCGCGGATCGCTCCGCGCGGCCTGCATGCTTTTTAATTTTAAAGGTTACTCCATAACGGCGGTAGCGCCTGCTGCCTTGAGGTCGGCAACGAACTTCTCTGCCTCTTCCTTTGCAACGTTCTCTTTGAGCACGCCGCCCTTTTCAACGGCTGCCTTAGCCTCTACGAGGCCGAGACCGGTGATGGCGCGAACGACCTTTATAACGTCGATCTTCTTAGCGCCTACATCCTTGAGCACGATGTTGAACTCGGTCTTTTCCTCGGCTGCGGGAGCGGCTGCCGCAGCGCCTGCCGCGGGAGCGGCTGCAACTGCTACGGGAGCGGCTGCGGATACGCCGAACTTCTCTTCGAGAGCCTTTACGAGCTCGTTGAGCTCGAGCACGGTCATGTTGCTTATTTCATCGATAAACTTATTGATATCTGCCATTTTAAAATTCCTCCGATTATTTTTTTATTATGATTTGCCCGCTCCGGGCGGGGCTCGCCCTCCCGCTCATGCGGCTGCGGGGGCCGTGTTTTTCCGCCTGACGCGGAACCGTTTACGCTTTCTCTTCCGCTACCCTTGCGAGCACGCGCACGATACCCGAAACGAGGTTACCCAGCACGCCTGCAAAGTTGGAGAGAGGCGCCTGCATGGAGCCGAGCATCTTGCCCACGAGTTCTTCCCTCGAAGGCATGGTGGCAAGAGCTTCCACGCCCTTTTTGTCAACATAAGCGTTGTCTACGAAGGCGCACTTTAAAACGACTTTGGTATCGTAATCTTTGGCGGCCTTGGTCATGAGCTTGGCCGCGGCGATCTCGTCCGAGCTGAAAGCCATTGCCGTGGGGCCGTTCAAAGCTTCGTCGAAATCTTTTACGCCCATGTCGTTGAAAGCCTTTCTTACCAGCGTGTTTTTATAGACCTTGTACTCGCAGCCCGCTTCGCGGCACTTGTTTCTCAGTTCGGAAACTTCGGCAACGGTGAGCTTGTTGTAGTCTACGAAAACTACCGATTTTGACGCCTTGATCTTAGAGGTTATCTCTTCGACAACCAGCTTCTTGGCTTCGAAATTAGCTGACAATCTTCGTACCTCCTTTAAAAAATTAAAAAGCCTTTACGCCGCGCGGCGTAAAGGACATCAAAAAAGAACGATCTTTCGAAAAATCTTTTTTAAACCTTAACGCCTCGGCAGGGTATTTAAGCGAAAGTTTCGCGCCTGCTGTCTGCGGCATCTTTGTTTTGCGTTGATATTATATTGAATAACACGCGGTTTGTCAACCGATTTTATCGCGTTAACACGAAATTTTTAACAATGTTGTTTTGATGGAGCATATGCGGCAGCCTTTAAAATTTTTTTGCGCGCCCGTGACGAGCCGTCGGGCCGCAAATAGCCCACGAACCGCGCGCCGTCGTTGCAGAGCATATCTCCTTCCCGATGTTCGGAAATATATATTTTGATTTAAATGACGATAAACGTCCGAGGGGTTTGCGTTTGCAGATCCCGCGGACGTAAAAAGGGCAAGCAATACGGCTTGCCCTTTTAAAATCTCACCTTATTATATTAGCTCATCTACGCTTTTCAGATGCGAGCAAGACAAGAAAGGCGAGCATTTGCGACGGGAAGTTTACTAAATCGTAAACGACCCGAGAAAAGCGCAGCCTGACGCCGTATTGCGACGCATATCAAAAGCGTTTGCGGACTTAACCTTTATTGTAATTGACCCTTACGCCGGGGCCCATCGTAGAGGTAAGCGTTACGCTCTTTATATACTGGCCCTTTGCAGCCGAAGGCTTTGCCTTAACTATCGCGTCCATGAGGGCGGTGAAGTTTTCGGTGATCTTTTCGGCGCCGAACGACTTTTTGCCGATGGGGCAATGGATGATGGCGGTCTTGTCGAGGCGGTATTCAACTTTACCTGCCTTTACTTCCTGCACCGCCTTGGCTATGTCCATGGTAACGGTGCCCGACTTGGGGTTGGGCATGAGGCCCTTGGGGCCGAGCAGACGGCCTATGCGGCCGACAACGCCCATCATGTCGGGAGTGGTTATCATAACGTCGAAATCGAACCAGTTTTCGTGCTGGATGCGCTGGATTATCTCCTCCGCGCCAACGATGTCGGCGCCTGCGGCGGCTGCGGCATCGGCCCTTTCGCCCTTGGCCACGACGAGAACCTTCTTGGTCTTGCCGGTGCCGTTGGGCAGCACCAGAACGCCGCGCACCTGCTGGTCGGCCTGGCGGGGATCCACGCCGAGGCGGACGTGCAGTTCTATGGTCTCATCGAACTTGGCCTTTGCGGTGGAGAGCACGAGGTTTACCGCTTCGGCAGTATCGTATGCTTTGGAATGATCGTAAGATTTAACGCTGTCTGCGTATTTCTTGCCAACTTTCATTATATAAATCCTCCGTGTGGTAGTTTGCGAGGGGGTCGACTTGCTTATTTTTGTCCCCTCTCCCACAAGTTACAGTGCGCTTACTCTTCGGCGGTAACGCCCATCGAGCGCGCGGTGCCCTTTACCATGCTTATCGCAGCCTCCAAAGTGGAGCAGTTGAGATCGGGCAGTTTGGTCTTTGCTATCTCCTCTACCTGAGCCTTGGTGAGCTTGCCCACTTTGTCCCTGTTGGGGCGGGCGCTGGCGGTGTCTATGCCGAGAGCCTTTTTGATGAGCACGGGCGTGGGAGGCGTTTTGAGGATGAAGGTAAAACTCCTGTCCTGATAGATGGTAACGACGCAGGGAATGATGAGGCCGGCCTGAGAGGCGGTTTTAGCATTGAATTCCTTGGTGAAACCGGGGATGTTGATGCCGTGAGGGCCGAGGGTGGAACCTACGGGGGGCGCAGGCGTGGCCTTGCCGGCAGGGAGCTGCAACTTTACTACAGCGGTGATCTTTTTTGCCATAAATAAAATTCCTCCGATGTGGTGTTGACGAAGCGCGCCATGAAAGATGTATTTGGCACGTTCTCCCACAGATACGCGTTCACGGAAGCCTTCTTCCGCAAACTATATGATAAGGCCGCGGAGCGCCCGACGGCCTTGCTCGGCCGCCTGCACCGTTCGGCTTTATACACTTTGTAAAATGATTGTAAGTTTATACGCTGATACCGCCGCATGCGGCCGGATAGCTCACTCCGCGGGGGTATCTATCTTCTTTATCTGGATATACTCCACTTCCACGTCGGTATTGCGGCCGAACAGCTCCACGTTGACGAGCGCCTTCTGCGCGGTGTCGTTGAGCTCTTTGACGGTGCCTTCGAAGCCCTCCAGAGGGCCGGCGTCGATGCTCACCCTGTCGCCGACGGCGAAGTCGGCGTCTACGGCCACCTCTTCGAGGCGCATCTTGCGTATCTCCGCCTCCTTCATGGGGATGGGCCTGCCCTGAGGGCCGACGAAACCCGTAACGCCGCGGGTATTGGTCACCCAGTACCACAGCTGGTTGGAGTATATCATCTTTATGAAGACATAGCAGGGCAACAGCTTGCGCTCTACCAGCTTGCGCTTGCCGTTCTTTTCCTCTATGGTGGTCTCCATGGGGATCTTTACGTCAAAGATCTGGGTTTGGAGATTGTTGTTTTCGATAAGCCTTTCAAGGCTGTCCTTCACCATGGCCTCATAGCCGGAATAGGTATGAAGGATATACCAGCAAGGCTGCTGAGCGGTATTCTCCATAACTTTGTTATGCTCCGATGCCGGTGATCAGATCCAAAAGCCACTGAAGGAAGAAATTGATGCCCGTTACCACGACAAGGAACGCCAGAACGACCACGAGCACCACGCCCGTCGCCTTGAGCACCTTGGGGAAAGTGGGCCAGGTCACCCTTTTGAGCTCGGAAAAGGTCTCCTTGAGTTTTCTGCCCATGCGAACGAAAATATTGGGCTTTTTAACATCATTTTTGTTTGACGCAGCCATAAAATTAACCTCTTGAACGTGCGCCGGAAGGGCGCGTAATGCGCGCGGGACTCGGCCGCGCCGTAAATGCCTGCCTTACTTGGTCTCTTTGTGTTCGGTGTGCTTTTTGCAGAAGGGGCAGTATTTGGAAACGGTAAGCCTGTCGGGGTCGTTACGCTTATTCTTGAAACTGTCGTAATTCCTGTGCTTGCACTCCGTGCATTCGAAGGTTATTTTGGCTCTTACTGATGCCTTCTTCATTGTAGAAAAACTCCGTACAAAAAAATTACACCCCTCTCAAGGAATGTGCAGAAATTTTAGCACATTACGGGGGCGCTGTCAATCAAAAAATGCCGTTTTGCGAAAATTTAACTTTATTTTCGGGCGCGATATATAATAGTGCGCGCGGAAACACAACATGTTGTACCGCGCAAAAAAACCGCCACTATGCGGCTCACCCGCCGTACGCCTCGCGGGAGAGGACGCCTATGTACGGCAGATTGCGGAACCTGCCCGCGTAGTCCAAGCCGTAGCCCACCACGAACTCGTCGGGGATATCGAAGCCGACATGATCGACGCGAACGGCGACCTGCCTGCGGGAAGGCTTATTGAGCATGCAGCACACTTTTACCGAGAGAGCGCCGCACGAGAGCAGCCTCTCTTTGAGCGCCGCGAGCGTTTTGCCCGTATCGGCTATGTCCTCGGCGATGAGCACGTGCCTGCCGCGCGCCGAAAAGCCCTGCTCCAAAAATATGTCCGCCTCCCCGCGGGAGACGGTGCCGTCACCGTAAGACGATGCCCGAACGAACGCCAGCCCG
The DNA here is from genome assembly GCA_944354725.1 of uncultured Clostridia bacterium. Taxonomy (GTDB): domain Bacteria; phylum Bacillota; class Clostridia; order Christensenellales; family Borkfalkiaceae; genus Coproplasma. The sequence goes on along the minus strand of CALVQA010000044.1, from coordinate 29,083 downwards.
AGGGGGATGTCCATTGCACGGACGAGGTCGGCGCAGAATATCGCGCCGCCGTTTAAAACGCCGAGCACGACCAAGGGCTTGCCCGCATATTCGCGCGCAAGCTGTTTGCCGAGCTGTTTTACTCTGCTTTTTATCTGCTCTTCGGTAAAGAGCACACGGCTGATCGGGGTGTCCACGGCTGTCTTCGGTAAAGCCGCGCGGGCGTGCCGCCCGCGCGGCGCGAACGCGTCAGTTCAGCTTGTCTTCCCCGCCCACGGAGAAGGCGTACACGTCCCTGTCCTCGGGGAAGATGGGGCCGCTTATGACGGGGAGATTGAGCGGCGCCACGTATGCCGACGCCGTGAGGTTGGTGACCGCGGCGCGCAGATAGGGGAAGAGCAGCTTTGTGCCCTCTATGACGAACTCCCTCTCCTGCTCGCTGCCCGCGACCATGTCCTCGACCTCGAAGGTGCCCACGAGCGTGACGTTTATGTTGAAGGGCTTGGGCTCGGCCTCGGTGCTCTCCACCTTTAAGGAAAGGGCGATGAAGTTGAGCTTATCGTTGTCCTTTACCTTGCGCACCTGGCGGGAGAACTGGGGTTTTATGTCCAGGCGGGAATTGGGCTCCAGCCTTACCCTGTTCATTTTGAATGAGAGCTCTTCGGCGCCTACGCCTCTGAAATTGATCTTCATGGTTGATGTCTCCTCGAATCGTTTTTTCGTTGCGGTGCGGCGGATGCCGCTATTTATATTTTAAACCAAAAACGCCGCAAGCAAAACAGATATGAGCCAAAAATTAAAAAATATGCGCGTTTTGCGCAAAAAACAGGCCCCGAATGAAAAAATTGCGCCCCGCAACCGAAAAAAGCGCTTGAAAAACCGCGCGGAGTATAATATAATGAATCCGTGACACCTATAGATTCGGGCAGTTTGCGCAAACTGCTGTTAAAATGCGAAAAACCCTCGCGCTATATCGGCGGAGAATACGGCGCTCCGCACGCGCAGTGGGGAAAATTCAATTTCTGCATGTGCTTCCCCGACCTCTACGAAGTGGGGATGAGCAACCTCGGCATAAAGATAGTGGCGCAGTCGTTTTTGGACCGCGGGCTGTGCGCCGACTTCTGCTTCGCGCCCGCGCGCGACTTCGGCGACGGGCTCAAAAAGGCGGGCGTCCCCCTCTATTCCCTTTCGCTGAAAGCGCCGCTGAAAGACTTCGACATGCTGGGCTTTTCACTGCAATACGAGCTCAGTTATACCAACGTGCTCTACATGCTCGACCTTGCGGGGATACCGCTCTCACGCGAGGAGCGCAGGGGCGGGAACTACCCGCTGATAGCCGCGGGCGGCCCCTGCACGGTAAACCCGGAACCCCTTGCCGACTTTTTCGACATATTCTTTATAGGCGACGGCGAGAGCACGGACGCCGACGTTGCCGAGATATATATGCGATGCGGCGGCGCCACCGAAGAATTTTACCGTGAAATAAGCGCGCTCGACGGCGTCTATGTCCCCGAGCACACCTTTCCCGTATACGAAAACGGCAGGCTGAGCTCTTTTGCAGGGCAGGGCAAGGTAAAAAAGGCGCTCGTGTCCGACCTCGACGGGGCGGTGTTCCCCGAACGGACGGCCGTGCCCAACTGCGAGAGCGTGCACGACCGCGCCGTTATAGAGGTGATGCGCGGCTGCTACCGCGGCTGCCGCTTCTGCCAGGCGGGGTTCATCTACCGCCCCGTGCGCAAACGCTCGGTCGCCACGCTCACGCGGCAGGCGTGCGCGCTGATAGGCTCCACGGGCTTTTCGGAAGTAAGCCTCAACTCCCTCTCCACGGGCGACTACGGCAGGCTGACCGAACTTTTGAAAAGCCTTAAAGGCGCCCTCCCGCCCGAGATCACGCTGGCGCTGCCGTCGCTGAGGGCAGACAGCTTCGAGGGCGACTTCGCGCAGGACGCGCGCAAGACGTCGCTCACCTTTGCCCCGGAGGCGGGCACGCAGCGCCTGAGGGACGTTATAAACAAAGACATTACCGAAGAAGAGATACTCAAAGCGGCGGCGGGCGCGTTCGACGCGGGCTACTCGGCGGTGAAACTCTATTTCATGATAGGCCTGCCCACGGAGACCGACCGCGACCTTGCGGGCATATGCGAGATATGCGAAAAGATACGCGCGCTGTACGCGGGCAAAAAGCGGCCCAAGGCGCTCAGGCTGTCCGTTTCGGCTGCCACGTTCGTGCCCAAGCCCTTCACTCCATTCCAGTGGGAGCGGCAGATAGACGAGAACGAGGTCAAATACAAGCAGGACTACCTGATAAAGCACCTGCCGCGCGGCGTAAAATTCAGCTGGAGCGCCTACTACCCCTCCCTTCTGGAGGCCGTGCTCGCGCGGGGCGACAGGGCGCTCTCCAAAGTGGTGCGGGCGGCTTACGAAAACGGCTGCACGTTCGACGGGTGGGACAACCTGTTCGACGAAGCCGGCTGGCGGGCGGCATTCGCGGCCTGCGGCATAGACGAGAGAAGCTATGTAAAAGAGCGGGACGAAGGCGAACTTTTGCCGTGGGACTTCATAGACGTGTTCGTGGACAAGAAGTTCTTTGCGGACGAGCGCCGCAGGGCATACGAAGGCAGGGTGACGGGCAGCTGCCTCGACGGCTGCAAGGCATGCGGCATGCAGAAAAAATGCCCCGCCGCGAGAGGTGAGTATGATAGCCTTTAAATACACCAAAACGGACGGCGCGGAATACCTTTCGCACCTCGACCTGCTGCGCCACATCGACCGCACGCTGCGGCGCGCCGGGATAGAAGTGGAATACAGCCGTGGCTATCACAAACACCCGCGCATATTCATGGGCAACCCCCCTCCCCTCGGGGTGCGGTCGGTGAGCGAATACTGCACGATAGACACCGCCTTCGGCGGCGACTTTAAAGAGGCGTTCAACCGGTTTTCGCCGACGGGCGTAAAGTGCGTCAAGGCGACGGCATGCGAACGCAACCCCAACTTTGCGCAGACGATAACCGCATGCGGCTATGTTGCCGAGGGCATAAACAATTTTTGCGCGGAGGAACTGCTCGCTTGCGAAAGCATACCCGTCACCGACCTGCGCGGGCGCGACGTGGACATCCGCCCGAGGATAGTTTCCGCAGGATGGCGGGACGGAAAGCTGGCGTTCACGCTGCTGTGCGGCGAAAAGAACTTAAGGCCCGACCTGTTTTGCGGCTACCTTTCGCAGCGCTACGGCGGGGAAGCCGAATACATTTTAAAGACGGAAAGTTTCGGCGCGACGGTATTTTAAAAACACTACTTTACGGAGTGCGGGGCTGCCCGCATATTGCGCGATATGGCAAAAAAGACTATATATTTCGACACGGCGTGCGGTTTTTCCGTTACGGCCGTTACCGAAAACGGAAAACTTACCGACTGCCGCTTTGCCGCCGACGACGGGGCACCAGCCGTCGGCAATATTTACAAGGGCAGGGTGGCGAACATACTGGAGGGCATGCAGGCGGCGTTCGTCGACTGCGGCCTCGGGCGGAACTGCTACCTCTCCGCGGAGGACCTCGCATACGGGACGGAAGGCGGTGTGAGCGCCCTGAAAGAGGGCGACGAAATAATGGTGCAGATAGTAAAGGCGCCGTGCGGCAAAAAGGGGGCAAAGGTGACGCAGAGGCTCTCGTTCGTGGGCAAGGCGCTGATATATCTGCCGAACACCGAATTCGTGGGCATTTCGCACAACATAGAGGACGGCGAACTGCGCAACAGCCTGATCTTTGCCGCCAACAGGGCGCGCAAAAAGAACGAAGGGCTGGTGATACGCAACTCGGCGCCCTTTTGCAAATACGAACAGATATCCGAAGAGCTGGCGTTTTTGCGGAAGATATACGAACGCACCGCCGAGGCCTTCAAAAGCGCCGCGGCGCCCGCGCTGCTGTTTGCCGACTTCACCGCGCCCGTGCGCGCGATGCGCGATTTTACCGAGCACGACGTTGCCAAGATAGTTGCCGGCAACGCCGAACAATACGGCGAACTCAAAGAGCTGTTGCAAATAATGCCCGGCGGCAGGAAAATAAAAGTGGAATTGCACCGCGGCAGGCGCAACCTGCTGGAAGAGGCGGGCATACTCGGACAGATAGCCGAAGCCTGCTCCCCGCGAGTGGAACTGGGCGACGGGGCATATCTGATAATAGAGCGCACGGAGGCGCTCACCTCCATCGACGTGAACACCGGCGGCTTTACCGGCGGCGACAGCCTGGAATATACCGTTTACCAGACCAACCTTGCCGCCGCGCGCGAGATCGCGCGGCAGATAAAACTGCGCGGGACGGGCGGGCTGTTCGTGGCCGACTTTATCGACATGGACGAACCCGCGCACCGCAAAGCGCTGTGCGACGAGCTCGACAAGGCGCTAAAGAGCGACAGGACGCCCTACCGCGTGCTGCCCATGTCCGACTTCGGGCTGGTGGAATTTACGCGCAAGCGCTCCGACGCTGAGCTCAGCGCGTTCGTCCTGCGCCCCTGCCCCGCGTGCGGCTGCGGCGAAGACTTCTCCGACGAGTTCTACGCGCTGCTCATATCGGGGGAGGCGCTCAAACTGCTCGACGAAGGCGCGGAAGGCGTGTGCGCGGAGCTTCGGCCCGAGGCGGCCGTGCGGCTGAAAAACAGGGGGATACCGGCGGACGAGATACGCAGGCGCTTCCCCTCGGCAGAGATATTCCTCCTTCCCGACGCGACGAAAAAGAGCCGCGAACTTACATGCCGAAGCATCGGCAGGGGCTGCGCTCCCCCGACGGGCGCATTCAGGATATAAATGCGGGCGCGGCCGAAACGCCGCGCCCGTTTTATTGCGGCCTATGCCGCAATGCCGCAATGCCGTGCCGCTATAAAAACTTTTTCAGCTTCCTCTCGAACGACTCTTCCAACGCTATAAGGCGGACGAGGAGCTCTTTTATCTCGCCGTCGACATCCTCTCCGCCGTCGGTGAGCGTGGTCTTAAGGCTCGTTATGCCGTTCACCGTGCCCTTTATCATCATCTGCGCGATGTGCTGCGCGGAATCGTCGGCCAAGGTGTTCATCTTTACGGCCGACCACATCATCGCCCGCTTTACGGGCCCGGGCTCCTTTATCTCCACGCCCAGCTTTTGCGCGAGCTGCGCCGCCCTGCCCGAAATATGCTCATACTCCTCGTGCTCGCGCATCATCTCTTCGCGCATGCACTCGTCGTCGGTCTCGGGCAGTATATCGGATATAGACTGCAGCGCGAGCTGCGCGTTGCGGTAGATCTCGGCGAGGATCTCGCCGTCGCTCTTTGTCTTTTCCATGAAACCCTCCTTTTTACACAGTATGGCAAAACGGGCGGCAAAAAATGCAGACCGTAACAATTTTGCGGCCTATTTGCTTGACTTTGGCAAAACGTTGTGGTAAATTAGTATCCGAGCCGCTCGGGACGGGCTCTTTTTTAAGTGCCGAAATTTTTTAACGGCCGCCCGCGGCGCATGCAAGGCGCGCGAACTCCCGGCGAGACTGGATTGAGGAGGCATTTTTTAATGTACGCTATTTTTGAAAACGGAAGCAAGCAGTACAGGGTAAGCGAAGGCGACACCGTCAAGCTCGAAAAGCTCGACGCCAACGTCGGCGACACCGTCGAATTCCCCGTTATACTGCTCGCAGACGAAAAGGGCATCGCGGTCGGCGCCGAAGTGGAGAGCGCCAAAGTTACCGCCACAGTAGTCGCTCAGGGCAAGGCCAAGAAGATAATCGTATTCAAATACAAGGCCAAGAAGAACGAGCGCAAAAAGCAGGGCCACAGGCAGCCCTTCACCGAGGTAAAGGTGACGGCCATAGGCGCGGCAAAGAAGAAGGCCAAGAAGGCAAAGGCCGAGGAAGCTCCCGCAGAGGAAGCCAAGGCCGAGTAAAGAGAGGAGGCATAAGATGATGTTACTTTTAAATTTATTTGCACATAAAAAAGGTACCGGCTCCTCGCATAACGGCAGAGACAGCGAAGCAAAACGCCTCGGCGTTAAGCGTTCCGACGGGCAGTTCGTGCTGGCGGGCAACATCCTCGTAAGGCAGCGCGGCACCAAGTTCCATCCCGGCAACAACGTGGGCATCGGCAAGGACGACACGCTGTTCGCCCTCGTAGACGGCACCGTAAGGTTCGAGCGCGTGGGCAAAGACGGCAAGCAGGTCTCCGTTTACGCCGCAGAGTAAAATTTTTGTTCAGGATCTTAACGGGCGGACGCCGCAAATTCGCGGCGTCCGCCCGTTCCTTTGCGCACGGCGTTGCTTTTCGCGCAAAAATAAGTTATAATGGCCACAGCGACGACTTAGGAGAATACAGATGATACGCGTTTTTCCCTTGAACGACAGATACGCCGAAAAATTTACCGAAATGTTCTGCGCATACTACGACGAGCTGGGCTGCGAAGAGGACGGCAAACACCTCGTCGACGAATATGTGCTGCCCGACCTTTTGGCCGGGCTTTTGAGGATAGACCTCATAGAAGAGGACGGCGACCCGTGCGGCTTTTGCATATACCAGACGGACGAGCCCGGCAACGACTGGAACTTTAAAGACGGCTGGGGCGACATACGCGAAATTTACATCACGATTAACAGGCGCAAAAAAGGGCTGGGCAGGTTTTTGCTGTACGCCGCCGAAATGAAGCTGCGGGAAGCGGGCGCGCGCGATATATACGCCCTTCCGCCCGCGGAAGCCGCCGATTTTTTTGCCGCGTGCGGCTATGAGCTCTCCGACGAGGAGTGCGCCGAGCTCGACTGCAACGTATATGTAAAATCGGCCGAAAACGGCTGCGGGAACTGCAAAAACTTATAACGCACGGAAGCAGCGCCGCGGCCAAAAGCCGCGGCGCTTATTCGGCGAAATTCTGCCCGAACGGACGCACGGCCGCAAAAATTTTGCGCACGATATAGACAAAACGGATATTTTGTGGTATTATACAGACATGAACGACATTGTTTATGCGGGGAAGGACGCGGCGCGGGCAGCAGAACTCGCCGCAACGCGCAAATACTGGCAATTCATCCGCTGCGGCGGCCGCGGCGAGGCGAAGTGCGAAAAGGGCGGCGCAAGTTACGCCCGCGGAGATATACTGGTGGTGCCGCCGCTGACGGGATGCACGCGCGCGGAACGCGGCGACGACGGCTATATATTCATGGAGGGCACCGCCCTCCCTTTCAGATCGTTGCAGACGGTGAAAGAGGAAAAGGGCGGCGGATTCGCGCACGCATTTTTGCAGGCGGAGCGCTACTTCGGCGAGGGGGGCGAACGGAGCTCGGCCGTGCTCTCGGCGCTCGGCGACCTCATAGTGAGCTATATCGTCGCGCAGACCGAACGGCAGGCCCTTTCGCCCGTGGTGGAGAGCCTGTGCGCCGACATCGCCGCCAACGTTAGCAACTCCTCCTATGCGCTCGACGCGGTGATAAGGGCTCTGCCGCTGAACTACGACTATGTGCGCAAGCTGTTCAAGAGCCAGACGGGCGCGACCCCGCACGAATACCTTACAAGTTTGCGCATGCGCCTTGCGCGGCAGCTGCTTTTGAGCGGCATGAGCAACCAATACAGCCGCTACAGCGTGGCGCAGATATCGGAGATGTGCGGCTTTGCCGAACCCCTCTACTTTTCGCGCGTGTTCAAAAAGCACTTCGGCGCGGCGCCCTCTGACTACGGCAGGCAGCCGGATGCGCTTACATGACTAAAAAATACAAAAACATAACGGTAAACGGCGCGGCGCGCGGGGTTTTCTCCCCGCGCGCCGCGCCGTCACGTTGCCGTGTTACGTTCATATAATTATCGGCTTACCGTCCGACAGCTCCCAGTCTGCACCGTAATAATATACGGCTACGTCCTTGAGGAAGTAATTACTATTTTCAGTAACGTTTTTCCACTGCTCTTCGGTCCCCATATAGAATATGCTTTTGAGCGAGCGACAATTCTCGAAGGCCAAAAGGTGGAGGCTTTCGAGCGACTGCGGCAATATCGCGTATTTCAATGCCGTACAATCTTTGAAAGCACATTGTTTAATGTGCGTCACCCCCTCCGGCACGGTAACGTTCTCCAGACAAGCATATCCCGAAAACGCCTCTATACCCACGGACACTACCCTTGCCCCCATATGCGTGGGCGCGATATCGGCGCTCTTGATGTTCCTGTCGAACGCTCCGCAGACCTGATAGGTCCCGTCGTTCAGCTCGCCATACAGCAAGAGGTCGTCGGAAACGTCGGGCGAATTGTTCTGCAATACCTGTCCCGCGTTGATTATCCTGCCCCTGCTTGTAAGCAGCAGCAGGCAATTCTGCATATTGAGAGCAACTCCCGTAAGCGTTTCGCGCGTGATGGTGGCATATTGTTCGATGCGTCCGAAATTTTTAACGACGCCGGTGGTATCGGTCATCTGCACGTCGCCGTCCCCCGTGACCTCTATCGCGGCTATGCTGCCGCGCAGCTCCGGCTCTTCTTCTACCGGTATATCGACGCGCACGTCGCCTATATCTGCCGATATCCATCCGTATTTCACCTTGAAACGGCCGTTCTTATTGACGAAAATATCGGTGAATCTCATGCCGGGCAGATCTTCAGTGAACGTCTCCTCCGTAAAGGGGTAGCCGAGTTCCTTTGCCAATACGTACGCATCATACATATCGGTAAAGAGCGAGAGATCGGGCTCCTCCGCAGTGCCGTCGGAAATGCCGCAGCGCGTGCACGTTCCGTTCACGAAGTCATGCCCGAGCGCCTCTATATCGGAATATATCTTTTCCCCGCACTTTTCGCACTCGAACTCCATGCGCCCCTTCTCCGTACAGGATGGCAAAACAACAACGCTGCCGACGAAGTCGTGTTCGCACAAAGGCCCGGGCTCCTCCGCAGTGCCGTCGGAAATGCCGCAGCGCGTACACGTTCCGTCCACGAAGTCATGCCCGAGCGCCTCTATATCGGAATATATCTTTTCTCCACACTTTTCGCACGTCTGCTCTATAAGCCCCTTCCCCGTACATGTGGGCTCAGAGATCATAAAGCTGAGATAGCTGTGCTCGCAGGGCTCTGCGGTATTGCCGGCGCATGCCGCCAAGGGTAAAACCACGCACGAGGCGATCGCGCACGCAAGCGCAACCGCCGTTTTTTTCAACTTCATCATATACCTCCGTAAAGATGACGGCATTTCTCGCTTCAAGGAAACATGAAAATAATTTTCAGCATGTGCAACTTTTAGCACGATAATTATACATCGCTTTGTGGCGTAAATCAAGTGTTTTACATCACAAAATGGTAATGTAAAATTATGAATACAGCCAGACAAGTGGGTGAAAATTTAAAGAGCGCCCGCAAAGCCAAAGGCCTGACGCAAAAACAGACGGCAGAAATAATGCTCATGACGCAGCAACAGTACAGCCGTTTTGAAAACGGAGTATTCGAGCTGAATTACGACCAGATCTTAAAGCTGTGCAAGCTGTTCGACATAACGCCCAACGAGCTTTTTTACACCGACGACGCAACCACGCGCCTTTAAAAGGCGGCCGCATGCCGCATTGAAGGCATTAAAAAAACGCCCTGCCGCATGCAAATCATGCGGCAGGGCGTTTTTAAGAGAAAAATATGAAAACTGAAGTTTATTTTTGCTGCATCAGCTCGGTATACGCCATAACGAACGGGCCCGTGCCCTTGGCGTCGTTTTCGACGACGGGCTCGGATATGTAGTATTCGTACGTGCCGTCGCGGCGGCGGTTGTTTTCGGGCCCGAGCCCCGCAACGAGGCATATGCCGCCGAGGTTGAGCTTTCCGTCGGTGCGGGTGAGATATTTATCGCATATCCCGTTGAACACCTCCGCGCCTATCTTTGCAAAGCGCCTGTCTATTATGCCGAGGCGGGCGCCCTTCATCATGGCGTAGGCGATCATCGCGCTGCCGGAAGTCTCGAGGTAGTTGCCCTCGCGCCCCATCTGGTCGACGACCTGATAGAACATGCGGCTCTCACCGTCGATATATTGTTCGAGGCCCTCTATCGTCTCTTTGAATATTGCGCAGAGCTTTGCTTTGAGCTCTTCGTGCCCCGCGAAATAGCCTATCGTATCCGCGAGGCCGACGGTATACCAGCCGACGGAGCGCAGCCAGAAACTCTTTGACAGGCCGGTCGTCTTGTCGGCCCAGAACGCACGCCTGGACCAGTCCCAGCCGTGATAATAGAGGCGTTTGCCCTTATCGTACATGTTGTCGTACACGCTTTGGAACTGGGCGACTATGTCGGGATAGTTTTTGCAGCCGTTGAACTCCGTTTCGTAGCGGGTATAAAACACCTGCGCCATATAGAGGCCGTCGAGCCATACCTGATCGGGGTATATCTTCTTGTGCCAGAAGTTGCCCGTGCCCGTGCGGGGCTGAGCCTTTATCTGCTCATACAAAAGGTCTGCCGCCGCCCTATATTTTTCCTTGCCCGTTTCGCGGTACAGGTCGAAGAGTATGCGCCCCTCGTTGAGATTGTCGAGGTTGAACGTTTCGAGCTCGTAGCCGCGTACGGAACCGTCGTCGAACACGTAGTAATCGACGAATCTGTCTATGAAGTCGATATATTTTTTGTCGCCCGTCTGAAGATATATGGAATAGAGCGAGGTCATCATGCAGCCGTCGATATAGTTCCACGCGGGCTTTTTGCCGTGCCTTATGTTCTCTATGTTCCATACGGGGGCCTCGGGCAGGGTGTCCTCTATGAGCCTTGCGATGTAACCGTCAATTACCGAATAATCCATGCTCCCCTCACTCTATTATCAGTTCGCCGCAGTTCTTTTCTATTATATGGTCGCCCTCCACGCCGTCGAACGTTACGTTTTTGAGCGTTACCTTCTTTACGTTATCGATATACAGCCCCTCCCGGCAGTAGTCGCGCACGAATTCGAGCATCGCGGGCTTGAAGGGCTTGGCGTCCTTTTTAAAGCCGAAGTGAACGTTTTCGAGCGTGATCTCGCCTATGGGCTGCTCCACGAGGCCGTCGAAATATCCGCACATGCACTCGCACTCCTCGCAGTCGATATCCTTGAAGTGGAATTTGCCCATATACGGCGTGCCGTCGTCCACGGGATACGGCTTGCGCGACCACACGAACTCGGTGTGGCCGTCGGGGTCGCAGAAATAATACATGTTTATGACGAAGGGCGTGATGACGTTTTCCATCTTTATGTTTTCGAACACCACGCCGTCGATTATGGCGTCCTTGCCCCTGCCGCGGCGGGTCTTTATCCTCAGGCCCCTGTCGGTATGCCTGAAGAGGCACTGGCTGACCGTGAGGTTGGTAACCCCGCCCGACATTTCGCTGCCCAGAACTATCGCCCCGTGGCCGTCGCGGAAGAGGTCGTTGCGCAGAGTGTGCCTGTTTGCGGGCGTTTTGTACGTCTTGCCCATATACACCTTGCCCGACTTGAGGGCGACGCAGTCGTCGCCGACGGAAAACGTGCAGCCCACTATATCGACCTTGTCGCAGCTTTCGGGGTCGAGCCCGTCGGTGTTGGGGCCGGTGTAGGGGTTCTGCACCTTTACGTCGTAGAAGGCGAGGTCTTTTGAAAAGAAGGGATGCAGGTTCCACGACGCCGAATTTTTGCACGTTACGCCGTGAAACACCACGTTTTCGCACTTGTTGAGGAACACGAGGCGGGGGCGGGCGACCTTGCGGCCCTTGGGCGTGGCCCACCAGGTGGAATTATCGGCGTTGCCGTTTATGGCGCCTTCGCCCACTATCCTTATGTTCTTACGGCCGTATGCCGAAACAAAGGACTGATGGCAGTCGAAGGGGTCGCCCTCCCAGCTTGCCATGACCTGCTCGTTGCCGTTTTCGTCGTACACGCGCGCGGGGACATAGGGATAGTCCTCCTCCCTGGTGCTGCCCAAAAGCTGCGCGCCTTTTTTGAGCTCTATGGTGATATCGCTCTTCAAAACGATCGGCCTTACGTAGTAGCTGCCCTCAGGTATGAGCACCCTGCCGCCCTTGGGGCAGCTGTCTATCGCCATCTGAACAAAGTAGGTGTCGTCGCTCTTTCCGTCGCCCGCGGCGCCGAGCGCGCGCACATCGACGACGGCGCTCTCAGGCTCGGTCTTAAAGCGCACGCAGCACTCGTCGTTGGAGACGGTGACGGCGTATTCGGTGGCAGGCCTAAGATCGAACAGCGAAAAGACGTTGGTATCCGCCTCGGCAGCCTTTACCCCGTTAAGAAACACCGTATATTTCCCGTCGGGGTGAAAGAACGGGTTGGTGTTGTCAAATTCGAAGCATGCGCTCGTGGATGACGCGAATAATTTTTTGAACATAAACTCTCCTGAAAATCGCGGCTTGCGCCGAAGGTATCCCGTCGGACCGCAAACCGCGCACGGCCGACTGCCGGACTTTTTATGGCACGGCGCGCGGCCGCGGGGCTATACCCCCTCCGCCTTGCCCGCCTTTTTTTCGCGGCGGGCGCGTATGGCGCGCCTGATAAGAAACACGACGAGGTCCTTCACGCCTATGAACGCCATATCGACGATAAGGCAGAATACCCCGAACAGAAGCGGCTCCACGCCGGTGAAGCGCGCTATATACAGGTCGATGAACCAGTATATGCACCCCACGCACAGCGTTACTATGAGATAGTATACGATATTCGCAAAAAAAGTCCAGAACTGCTTGAACGGAAAGGGGAACATCATGAAGTTATCGTACTCCCTTTCGTCCGATTCCATCATCCTGAAGATGGGGTTTACGAAGCAATCTACGAAAACGCCCATTATGGCGCCGCACAGGATATAGAGCTGCACGTCCTGCAAGAGGCTGATGGAGCCGTCTTCGGAAGTGAACAGCGTGCCCAGCCCCATCAGCGCGAAATAGCACACGGCGCCGAAGAACCAGAATTTTATGAACAGCGCCCTTATCCAGTAGGGTATGCGCGAGAGCTTGTCGCGCTTGTACGGGTCGAACTTTTTTTTGCCTTTTTTATTGTCTTTAGTGATCTCGCCCGTCACCTCTGCAATGTTCATTGAGGGCAACGGCTCGGCGGAGTCGTCCGTTTTCCCGTCGCCCTTGAGCGCGGCGACGAGCTCGTCCATCTCCTTGGTCTTGAGGTCGTAAAAATCTTCTATGGTCGTCTCGCGGGGCGGCCGGTCATTTTTTTTGTTTTTGTTTGCCATTTAAACGATGCGGGCAGAGCCCGTGCGGCGGCATTTTACGCGCTGCGCCGCATTATCTCCATATTTTCGTCGGATATTTTTGCGGCGCAGCCGCCCATTCCTTTGCGGGCGGCATGCTCCGCGCTTTTAAAAATAACCGACAAAATAACTTTTGCCGGTTATTTTATTGATTGAGTTTCTTAAAAGATTCAGTCCGCGTCCTCGAGGTCGATGCCGTTCTTCATTTCGCTTACGGTGGACTCCAGCTCCTTTCTCGTGTTTATCTTCATGAGGAGCATCTTGAAGAGGGGCGTGAGCGACAGCATGACTATCGTTATGCACAGGAACACGATGTGCGTTATGTACAGCGTGCGGGCTTCGCCTACGCTGTCGGCCGTTTCCGATACCTTAGCCACTTCCGTGAGGCAAACGACGTTGGTGAATATCATTATCGCGAGGAAGAGATATGTGAACACCAGCATGACTTTGTTCGCCTTTTTGCGCTTGGGGAAAGAGTTCATGAAGAGCAAAAGCACGAGTATGGAGAACAAGAACGTTACGAACGAGCACAGGCCGCTCCAGCGGACCACGGCCGTGTTTATGCGCTGACCGGTGAGGAACTGCGCGACGCCCGAAAAGCCGATGAGGTATACCAGCGAAGTAACGATGAGGACGAAGAAAGCTATATTGGTGGGCCTGCGCTTTAAGTTTACTATCTGCTTGCGGAACCACTCCTTCAGGCCGGCTCTGAACGACGCCCACGTGAGCTTCTTTTTGGGTTCTTCAACTATCATATTCTGATTATCTGCCATTTCGCACCTCACCTTATAGCCTTTGTGGTCTCTTTGTCGAAGAAGTGCATCCTGTCGGGCTCGAAGCCGATGGATATCTCGTCGCCGTACTTGTAGTGGCACCACTCGGCAAATTTGCAGACTACCGTCTTTTTGCCGTTCACCTTGCCGTGCACGAGGGTGTTCATACCGAGGTTTTCGTTGTTGTCTACCCTGAAAGGTATGCTGCCGTCGCGCGTGACGTTTTCGGGACGGACGCCGAGGATGACTTCCCTGCCCTCATAGTCCTTTAAGAGCTGCTTCTGCTCCGCCGTGAGAGGATATTCGAAGTCCTCGCCGACGAACTTGCCGCCGGATATGCTGCCCTCGAACATGTTCATGGGAGGAAGGCCTATGAACGTGGCGACAAAGGTGTTTGCGGGGTTTTCGTAGAGCTCTATGGGCTTGCCTATCTGCTGGACGTGGCCCATCGACATGCACACTATCCTGTCGGCAAGGGTAAGAGCTTCCGTCTGGTCGTGCGTTACGTACATTATGGTGGCGTTCAGCTTTTTATGCAGGAGCATGAGCTCCCTTCTCATCGAGCCGCGGAGCTGCGCGTCGAGGTTGGAGAGGGGCTCGTCGAAGAGGAACAGCTTGGGGTTGCGCACTATGGCGCGGCCCATGGCGACGCGCTGGCGCTGGCCGCCGGAGAGCTGCCTCGGCTTTTTGTTGAGCTGCGTTTTGAGATCGAGTATCTCCGCCGCGGCCATTACCTTGCGGTGGATGACCTCCTTGTTCTCCTTGCGGAGCGTGAGCGAGAAGGCCATGTTCTCGTAAATGGTCATGTGGCCGTACAGCGCGTAGTTCTGGAACACCATGGCGATGTCCCTGTCTTTGGGAGGCATGCGGGTGCAGTCCTTGCCGTCGATGACGAGCTGGCCCTTGGTTATGTCTTCAAGGCCCGCAACCATGCGGAGCGTGGTAGACTTGCCGCAGCCCGAGGGACCTACGAGCACGATGAATTCGCCGTCGTGTATGTCCATATCGAAGTCATACACCGCCTGGACACCGCCGTCGTATATCTTGTCGATATGTCTTAAATTAACTTCAGGCATTTGTTACCTCCTTGGCGCCGGCGGATCCGGCATCCCTGCCGTCGAGCTCCTCGAGCGCCTTTTCCACGGATATGGTACCGGCGTTCAGGCTTGCGGTGAACTTTTCGAGGCGGACGGCCCTGATGTAGCCCACTATCGCCGAGGCGATGACGCACGCCGCGGAGAGAACGAGGTAAACGATGAGTATGGAGGCAAGCGAACCTGCCGAGAGGTCGGCGCCGAAGTAGCGTATCTGAATCGCAACGCCGGTAGTGTTTTCAAACAGGCCGGCGCCGCCGCCCGCAAGGTCGAGCGGGTAGATGAATATGCGCGCTATCTGAATGACCGCAACGACGAGCAGCAGTATGCAATACTTCTTGTTGTAGCCCTTTACGCCCTCCGAAGCGAGGAAGGTGGCAAGCAGCACGAACAGGTTGACGAGCACCGAAAGGCCTATGAGCACGTTTGCATAGGTGGGGTAGTTCACGCCGTAAAAGAGCATGAAATACAGGCAATTTATAAACAGACCGAGCAGGGCGAGGCCCGAAGCGAGAGTGTTGCGCTTATAGCGATAGACGTCGGTTTTGATGATGTTTTCGCTCGTCATCTCGCGATCGAGGCCGAGGCGTGTGTGAAGGTTGTTCATTACGCCACCTCCTTTACAAGTCCCGCTTCAAGAAGGGCCTTTTCACCCTTCATGAGTTTGATTTTCCAGATCAGGTTATATACCATGAGGGCTGCCGCGCCGAGGCATATCACGCCGACTACGTAACCGATGAAGCATACGGTGGCGTCGTCGCTGTACTTGATGGCGCCCGTCAACTGGTTTATGGGGGTATTATAATAGTCGTTGTAATATACTTCCCAGTTCACGTCGTTGACGAAGCTTACATGGCATATGGCGGTAAACGCTATTATGAGCACACACATCAGGGCGGCGTATGCCGCGGTGGCTATAACGGCCACATAGTTGCTGATGTAGTAGTTGCGCCTGCTGCTGCAGGCCGTGAGGTAGCAGAACGCCACCAGAAGGAGGAACACTATGCCTAAGACGAGCACCACTACGGTGAACGTCTGGAACAGGTCGTAGGTATAGTTTGCCTCTATGGGGTCCCTTGTCTGATAGGAGGGACTTGCGTGGGTGAGATCTTCGAGCGCAGCTATGGGCGTTGCAAAGATCAGCCCGTATACTATGGTGATCGCACTTACTATGAGCATGACCAGCATAGTGATCTTTTGAAACCGCATTTGAGTTTTCATATCATTTCCCCAAACGGCTTTTGCCGTGCGCCCGCCCCGAGGCGGGCGCACGCAAAACCTGTTAGATTTTAAAGCTTGAACACTTTGCCGTGCCTGCATGCGGGCATTTGCGGCCGCATGCCTCGGGCCCTGTTATTCGGCCGCTTTGATATATTCGTTGTAGTAATCCATTATATCCTCGAAGGCGGCCTTCATCATAGCTTCGAATACGTTCGCCGCAAGGCCTTCCACATTGCTCTTTGCAACGGCATCGGCCCCGTCCTTGGGACGGCCCATCTGGCGGTCGCCGTACTGGAAGGAAACGCCGGTAACGGCTTCGGTGCCGTAGCCCGCCTTTACGATATCCCAGAAGAAGTTGGTCGTCGCGTCTTTTTCACGCGTGTACACCTGCTGAGTGAGGGTATCGAAGTTGTCGTTGATATAGCTTGCGTCGGTAGAGCTGTAGGGAAGCGTGGTGGGAACCACGAAGTACCACATGCCCTTTGCGTTGTCGGGGCTCACATACAGGTGGCTGATGGTGCCGTTTACGAGGCCCGCCGCAACGAGGTCGGCGCCTTCGATGCCTATCTCGGCGCTGCACTGATACTCGAAGGACTGCAGCTTGTTGCCCATGGGCTGAGCCGAGCCTATGATGTTACGCGCAAAGTTGGTATACGAAAGGTTTACGCCTATATTGCCTATGGGGTTGGCATCGCTAGCCTCTTTGCCCACCTGAAGGCCGTTTACGGAGTAGCCGTAGAAGAGCTCGAGCGTGGCCGTGGTGAGCTGAGGCTGCTGCTGGCCCTTGTAGTATACGCCGGTGTAGAGCTTGTTCTGATATGCGAAGCACTCTGCCGCATATTCGGGCTTGACGTAATACTGGTCGGAGCCTTCGGGCTTGTATGCAACTTCGTCTATGCTCTTGGCGGTGTACTCTTCGCCTACCCACCAGCCCTTGTTGTCGGCCGTGAAGCCGCTCGTCCTGTCGCCGCTGATGTCGTTGTTTTCACCCATGGGGCCGTACGACATGAGTATCTGGCCGTCGTTGGAGAACATGTAGTTTATTATCGCGAGGCAGGCGGAGAGCCTGTCGGGGCTCTCTGCAACGTAGTCGTAAGGGATACCGAAGCCGGTATTCTTAACGGTACGCCAGGACTCCGAGAAGCGCATATACTTGTATTCGCCGTCGTAGCTGTAGGTTATGCCGTCGGCATTGGCGCCCGTAGAGGTGTCGCCGTCGTTCCACTTGGAAACCGGGGTGTTTATCGGGCTGAAGTCATACCCGGCGGGAACATTGTTGTTGGTGGTGATGCCCTGCATTACGAAGCCGCCCTTGGAGGTCTGCGTCTGAACATAGTCGTAGATCATCATGGATACGGGAGCGGTCGCGCTGGTGTAGTAGGAAGTTTCGTCCGCCTTCTGCGTGGTGCCGGTGTAGAGCAGGCCCTCTTTTGCCATGGCGTTGAGTTTGTTCATGGCGTCGAAGGAAGCCGCGTTCTGGCGGGCGTCGTGGATAACGCCGTCTTCGTCTAAATAGGTATATTCATATACCGAATAGAAGCCGCGCACGCCGTACAGTTCGCCCGCGAATGACATTATGTCGCGCTGGCGCTGCATGTTGCCCTGGCGGCCTTCGAGACCGAACACGAGGTTGCTGCCGCGAAGGTTGTAGTCGGGAAGCAGGTTAGTGTTGGTGACGAGCGCGCGCATGAGGCCCACGAGCAGGTCGACGTCCCATGCGGCGTCGTAGCCGTTGAACACGTCGGAGCGGGTATCGTAATACTTGGCGCCCGATTCGTCCTGATAGGCGACGTCGATATACGCTTTGAGGATATCGAGCAGCTGAACGCCGGTAACTTCGCCCTTCTTCGCGTCGATGGCGGCGTTCTGCATGTCGACTATGTTGCCGCTGTCAAGCGAAGCGGTGTCTACGCCGGCCGCGGTGAGCGCCTTGTTGAGGGCGGAGCCGCTCTCTTTGGCTGCGGCGAGCGCGTCGTCGTAGCTTACGGTAACGCGCACGGTGGTGGCGCCTTCATCGGCGGGGTTGCTGCTGTCTATGCTCCACTCGCCCTTGGTGCCCATGAAGGACTCCACGGAGGACTCGGTGCTCACTACGGGGCCGCCCTGCAGGGCCGCCTTGCCGTCTACCGAGGCCTTGAAGGTGGTGCTGTCGCCCGCGCCGGCCGCGCCGTCGAGGAGCGCGGTCACCCAGTGCTTGTTGATTATTTCGTACTTTTCTATGTCGTCGTTGCCGTCGTAGTAGGGCGCGTAGTAGATGGCGCCGGTATCCGTCTGGCTGGTGAGCGACATGTAAGTTACGGGGTTGTCTTCGAGGAACTTTTTAAAGTCGGGCATGTAGTCGAGGTACATCCTGAGGTCGAGGAAGGCCTGCGAACCGGAGCCCGCGTTGACTATCTGCGTGGAGGTGCCGTTTACCATGGCGTAATCGCCCAGCTTGTTGGCATTGATGAGGTTGTTTACGCGCGTTGCGGAGGAACCTTCGTCGTTGTAGCTGTCTCTTATGCCTATACCGAGCTCGTCGGAGAGCGCCTGCCATGCGGGCTTGAGGGAGTTAGTGCCGTACTGCTTGCCGTCGAGCAGGGTAGCGGTCATGCCGGAGGGGATGTTGTCCTGGCTGAACGCGAGGTGAACGGAGGACGACTGGCCCATGTTCATGTTGAGCTCGGTGCCGTCGGCCCACGTGAGCTTGCCGTTTTCATCGGTGCTCAATTCCAGCCTGGTCTGGCTGTCGGTAAGTTCGCCGCCGCCGCCGCTTGGCTTTTTATCGGGGCCGCAGGCCGCGAACGAGACACACATTGTGCCCGCCATGACGATACTTACTACCGCCGAAACGATTTTTTTGGTTTTACTCATACTTTTCTCCTTATAAAATTTAAAATATATAAACCCGAGAAACCTGTTTAAGGTTTATATCCGTACAATATCGCCGCGCCCGCGGGCGGTACGCCCGCGCCGCATGCGCAAGAGCCGAAGATCACTCCTTTACGCCGCCCATGTTTACGCCCTTTGCGAAATATTTCTGTATGAAGGGGTATATGACGAGGATGGGGATGACCGAGCACACGACGATGGCGTATGCGCAGGGAGTGGCGTCGAAGCCCTTGCTGCCGTAGATAGCCTCCCAGTCGTTGGCGTCGTATTCCTCCACGGTCGGTTTGATTATCGTGGTATACGTTTCGAGGAAGTCGCGCAGATACACCTGCACCGGCCACGAATATTCCTGACTGGTGCCCAGTACCTTCATCGCCCAGAAGTAGCCGTTCCAGCGCGAGATGCCGAAGAAGAGCGCCACGGTGGCTATCGTTGCCTTGCTCATGGGGATATATACCTTGGTGAGCACCTGCATTTCGGTAGCGCCGTCTATCCTCGCCGCCTCCTCTATCTCCGCGGGAACGCCCTCGAAGGTGTTCCTCAGAAGGATGATGTTGGTGGCGTTCATGCCCATCGCGATAACGATGAGCCACTTGCCGTCGATGGAGGTGAGCCACTGGTCGGGGTCCATGCCGGCTATCGCCGCGAACACGCGGCCCGTGGACGTATAGTTGTTATAGGTGGCTATAACGCCCGCCGAGAACCACATCGTGAACACGAGGAAGAAGTTCCAGCCCCTGCGGCCCATTATGCGCTTTTTGGAGAGGGCATACGCGCCGAGGATGGAGTAGAACAGGCTCCATATCGTGCCGAAGAACGTCATGAACAGGGTGTTGGAATACGCCACCCAGAATTCGGTGTTGGTGAACGCCCATTCATACGCCTTGAGCGAGGCGCCGAAGCCCAGCGTGTCGCCCTCGCCCACCATGGGGATGAGCACTATGGAGTTGCCGCCGGTGAGCGCGCCGTCGCTGGAGAGCGAAGCGCCTATCGCATACAGGAAGGGGTATACGCACAAGACCGCGAATATGAGCAAAAAGAAGTAGGCGACTATTTTGAATATCAATTCGGATATTTCCATTCTGCGTTTCATAACCAAATATCCTCCTTAATACAGCGAAACGTCGGTCGCCTTGCGGCTTACCATGTTGGAGCCTATTACCAGGCACATGCCTATGAGGTTGTTGAGCATTTCGCCCGCCATTGCCACGCCCTGGTCGGAAAGGCCGTTCGCCCATACGGAAACGGTGGAGCCTACGGCGTAGTTGTTCCTCTGCGTGCCCGCGCCCTGCGTTACGAACAGGAACACCTTTTCGTACGAAACGTTGAGGAGCGAGCCTATCTTCATGATGAGCATTATCACCACGGTGGAGAGTATGCTGGGGATAACGACGTAGCGCATCTGCTGCATCTTGCCGGCGCCGTCGATCTGGGCCGCCTCGTACGAGGTGGGCGAAACCGCGATTATCGCCGCGAAGAACACTATGCTGTCGTACCCGACGTGCTCCCACAGGTCGGAGACGATGTATATGGCCCTGAAGTAGTAGGTGCTGTTTACAAGGCCGCTTGCCGCCTGCGTATCGAAGAAGTCGCCGCCTATGTCCATGAGCAGCTGCGCGAGAGGGCCGTTGGACGAGTTACCGCCGAGCAGCGTTATCATCAGCGAGGATATAACGACTATCGACATGAACTTGGGCAGATAGATGCACACCTGCACCACGCTCCTTACGACGTTGGAGCGGATCTCGTTGAAGAACAGCGCCAATATTATGGGGAGCGGGAAGCCGAACAGCAGGCCGTAGAACGCAAGAATGAACGTGTTGCGGAACGACTGCCAGAAACTCGTGTAGAACGGGCTGCTTGCAGTGAACAGCTCGATAAAGTTTTGCAGACCGAACCAGCTGCGCTCGCTCGGAAGAGTGGAAGGTCTTATGGCGTAGTCTTTGAATACCGCGGTCAACTCGTACATGGGCAGGTAGCGCCAGCAGATGTACACGAACAGCATCGGCACGAGCATCAAATACAAACGCCAGTCGGCAAGGAATTTCAGGCCTATCTCCTTCCAACGCGTTTTTTCGACTTCATCCCTTACTTTTTGGTCGGCAGACATCGAATAGGTGCCGCTCTCCTCGTCGTAAGTAAGGAAATCGTCGCATTTGAGTTTGAACATAGATCCCTCCATATCGCTTAAAAAATTTTTAAGCAAATATTTATACCCACAGTTCTTCCGCCCCGCCTCGTGTCAAGCGGTTTTAACGGTTTTCCCCCATTGCCCTCCGCGGGACGGCCCGCGGAAAGGCGCTTTCGCCGCAGGGCTGCGCACCGCCGCCGTTTGCCCGGCGAAACATGCGCTTCTGCGGCTCCTACGCCACGGAATGCAGAACGAGCTGCGTTTATACCAAATTTTCTTCGGCGCCCGAAGGCGCCCGCCGTTAAGAAACGGCTTTGCCGTTTTTGCAGAACGAGCAAAAACGGCAAAAGGGGCATGCCCCTCGGCAAAAACACATAAAATTTTTTTCAAGCGCGCTTTTACGCCGCGCCTTTGCGCGCCGGACGGCGCTCAGAACATGTCGCCGCCCTTTTTGTTGAGCGAGCGCAGCGCCTCTTCGTCCACCTCTATCGGCTCGTCGCCGAACGTGTCGCGCCGCATCTTCTCCCTGCGCTCTTCGTCGAGCCGCAGAAGATAGTCGCGCTGATTTTCGAACATGCCGTCAAGCCTGCGCATTATGAGCATGAGCACCGCGCCCATGGCGAGCGACAAAAGTTCGGTGGGACCCATGAACGACAGCAACGCCCCGAAGAAGTTTGTCCCGAAGCAGGCGCTCACCGCCGACCTGCCGAGCACGCACGCGAACCAGCCGCACAAAACATAGAGCAGGGTAAAATACCATGTGCGGGCAATGCGCCTGTACCCCATGAAACGCACCATGAGACAGGCGAGCCCCACGAACGCGTTGCCTATGCCGTAGGTGAGGAAATATTGCAGGGCCTGCCCCTGGTATGCGCCGCCCGACCCGAAAACGGCCAGCGCGCAGTATAAAACGCCGTCGAACACGGCATAGAACATACCGTACCAGTTCCACCGCACCATGACGAGAAGGGCCACGGGAACGGCGATGGAAAAATAGAAATTGCCGGGATTTGAAGCGAACCACTCGGTGAAAGCGAAATAGGCCATGACGTCGAAGCCGGCTATGATGGCGGCAAAAATTAGCAAATCTGTGGCGCGGTATCTGCCGAAAGATATTATTCTTGAACTGTTTTTACGCATATTGTAACACGAATAACAAATGTTGCCGCATAATATGTTATGATTTCACATTTAGCTTTCTTATTATAACATAGCGAATTTTAAAATGCAATACCTTTTTTATTGTTTCACAAAAAAAAATATGGTAGAATGGTTGTACGCTCAAACGATTTACCTGTACGGAGGCAGCCATGACGACCATAAAAACCAATCCCGGCGACAATTTGCAATATATATTGGATACCGTAGAAACTCCTGCCACAATATGTATGTCTGCCGGCATTTACAGGCAAAAAATCAAGATATCCCGCCCCGGCATCACGCTGAAGGGCGCGGGGCGCGGCTCCACCATAGTCACGTTCGACGATTACGCGCGCAAAACGCACTCCGACGGCATGCAATACACCACGTTCCGCACCTACACGGTGTGCGTGACGGGCGAAGGCGTGCGCCTGGAGGGCTTCACGATAGAGAACTCCAACACCGACCCCGTGAACGCGGGACAGTGCGTGGCGCTCTCCGTGAACGCCAAGACCTTTTCGGCGGCGAACATGAAGCTCGTGTCCACGCAGGACACGCTGTTCCTCGCGCCCTTCCCCGACGACCTGGTGGTGCGCTATGCGGGCATCACCGACGAGGGCTATTACGACGGGTTCGTGCCGAGGGACGAACTGTTCATGGAGGGCGGCTCCCTGCACTACTTCAAAAACTGCGAGATATGCGGCACGGTGGACTTTATTTTCGGCTGCGCGGAGGCATATTTCGAAAAATGCCGCATAGTATCGCTGAACGACGGCAGAAACACGGCATACATAGCCGCGCCCGCGCACTCGCTCAAACAGGAGCGCGGTTTCTGCTTTTACGACTGCGACCTGGAGAGCGGCGGCGCGCCGGAAGGCAGCGTGTATCTCGCCAGGCCGTGGCGCGACTTCGGCATGAGCGTCTTCGTGAACTGCCGCGCCGGCGGCCACATAGCGCCCGCGCTGTTCGACAGATGGAACGACACCTACCGCAGCAAGACCGCCCGCTTTGCCTTTTACGGGCTGAGCGGCGTAAACGCCGCGCCCGTGAACTGGTGCAGGCAGCTCTCCGCGGCCGAGGCGGAAGGATATATAAGAGCGTGCGCCGACGCGCGCGGAAGATACGGCATGTAAAGCACATAACCATGGTAACATAAAAGCCGCGCACAACAGCGCGGCTTTTGCCGTATACGGGCGCATTTTGGAGCATGCGGCGCAAAATGCGGGGCGCCGACGCTACAGCTCCTCGGAATCGGGGGAGATGTATCCCTCGCCGTAGATCTCCTTCGCGGAGGAAACTATCATGAACGCCTCCCTGTCCTCCTCGCGCACGATGTCCCTGAGGCGGGGATAGACTACGGGCTTTACGACGCAGAGCAGCACCTTTTTGCTCTCGCCCGAATAGGCGCCCTTGCCGTCCACGAACGTTGCGCCCGCGTCGAGTTCGCGCAGGATGCGCGCGCTTATGCGTTTTGCGGGCTCTTCGGCAGAGATAACGAACACCATCTTCGCGGAATTGCCGCCGTACAGCACCCAGTCGAACACCACCGTGTAGACGGCGATGGAGAGCACGGTGTAAAACAGCACCTCCAGCGTGTTTTCGCGGTAGGCGAACGCCGAACAAGCCACTATCGTGACGTCGGTGAGCATGGTTATCACGCCCGTGCTGACGTGGCGGAACTTTTTGCGCAGCACCTTTACCGGTATGTCGGTGCCGCCCGAGGACGAGCCGCACCTGAAAATGAGGCCGATGCCGAACCCGTATATCGCCCCGCCCGTTACGGCGTTTATAAGATAACTTTCGGTAAACGGCAGCAGCAGCCCGCCGCCCGAAGAGGGTATCCATTCGAAAAAGGCGCTCTCGGCGAGCCATATGAGCAGCGACGAAAGGGCTATCACGTACAGGGTGGACAGAAAGAACTCTCTCCCGAACACCTTCCAGCCCCACAAAAGCAGCGGGGCGTTTATGATAAACGACAAGATACCCGTGCTGAAGCCGGACGCCTCGTTTATTATGAGCGCGATGCCCGTGACCCCGCCGCCCGCGAGCCCGCCGGCCTGAAGGAACAGCACCACGCCGGCGGCGTAAAACACGCAGCCCAGCGTTATGAGGGCATAGCGCCCCAAAAAATTTTTTACCGCGAATTTTTTTTGCGCATCCATGGTTATATTTTATATTCGTTTCGCGTTCAAGTCAACCCCCGTTTTTGTTCCGCCGAGGGGTATTTTTTGCATTGCCCCGCACATATGCCGCAACCAACGGGCGGAACGCCGAAAATTTTCCCGCGGCGGGAACGCCGCAGTCCGGCACAAAAGGGCAAAAAAGCGCCGCACCCGAAGGCGCGGCGCTCTTTGGATCAGTCTTCGAAACCGAAATACTTTTCGGCGTTGTTGTAGCACACGTCCTCCACGATCTTGCCGAGCACATCCAGCTGCGATGCGGGGTACTGCCCCTTTTCGACGAGGTTGCCGAGCATGTTGCACAGCAGCCTGCGGTAGAGCTCGTGACGGGGATACGAGAGGAAGGAGCGGCTGTCGGTAAGCATGCCGACGGACTGCGCCACCAGGCCGACCTGCATGAGCGTTTCCAGGTTCTGCTTCATGCCGTCGAGCTGATCGAGGAACCACCACGCCGTGCCCACCTGCACGCGGCCCTTTATCCCCTCCTTCTGGAAGCAGCCCGCAAGGACGGTGAGGGCATAGTTGTCGCGGGGGTTGAGGCAGTAGAGTATGGTCTTGGGAAGGGCGCCGGCCATGTCGAGCGCGCCCAAAAGGGCGGAGAGCTTTTCCATGTAGACCTGATCCTCTATCGCGTCGAAGCCGGTATCGGGGCCTATCTTTTCGAGCATGCTCTTGGAATTGTTGCGCAGGGCGCCGATGTGGTATTGCTGCACCCAGCCGTACTTTGCATACTGCTTGCCGAGGAAGAGCAATATATAGCCCTTATATTTGTCCTGCTCCTCTTCGGTCACGGGCTCGCCCTTCATGCCCTTGAGGAACACGGCGTTGGCCTCCTCATAAGAGGCGGGCGCATAGTGCACCACGTCGAGCGCGTGGTCCGAAACGCGCGAGCCCATCTCGTTGAAGAATTCTATCCTGTCGGCGAGGGCGGCGCACAGATCTTCCAGCGTGCCGATGGGCTTGCCCCATACGCCGGCGAGCTGAGCCACCCACGAAGCGAACCACGAGAGCTCCACGTTTATCGCCTTGTCGGGACGGAACGCGGGGCGCACCCTTACCTTTAAGGTCTTGTCCTCCGCCATCTTTTTGTGCCACTCGAGGCTGTCGACGGGGTCGTCGGTGGTGCACACCGTTTTTACGTTGAATTTATACATCATTTCGCGCGCGGTGAGCGTTTTCAGCTTTTCGTTGGCCTCGTTCCATATCTTTTCGGCGTTTTCGGGGCAGATGACGTCCTTTATGCCGAAATAGCGCTGCATTTCGAGATGCGACCAGAGGTAGAGCGGGTTGCCGACAAAATAGGGCATGGACTCGACGAACTGCATATATTTCTTGTGATCGTCGCCGGGACCGGAGATGAAGTCCTCTTCATACCCCCTTGCGCGGAGGGCGCGCCACTTGTAGTGGTCGCCGTACCTGTCGCCCGCGCCCAGCCATGCTTCGGCGAGGTTGCGGAACTGCTTGTCCTCGTATATCTCCCTGGGGGGAAGGTGACAGTGATAGTCGATAATGGGCATGTTTTCGGCATGCTCGTGATACAGCTTTCTGGCCGTCTCTGTTTCCAACAGAAAATCTTTGTCCATAAAATCTTTCATTTTAACAGTTAAACTCCTATTTCGAACGACCCCGCATCACAAGGTCACTCCGGTTTTGAATATGGCGAGTTCGCGGGTATCGTTGAGCTCGTTTTTGGCGGGTCTGCCGTTGACCGTTTCGACCACGAGATCGATGAGCTTTTTAAGCTGGGTATCGAAGTCGGTATCGAGCACGGCGCCCGCGTTGAAATCTATCCAGTTTGCCTTTTTGGCGGCAAGCTCGTTGTTTGTGGCTATCTTCAGCGTGGGGACGAAGCCGCCGAAGGGCGTGCCGCGCCCCGTGGTGAACAGCACGAGATGGCAGCCCGCCGCGCCGAGATTGGTGACGGCGACCATGTCGTTGCCCGGGCCGTTGAGCAGGTTGAGGCCCTTGCTCGTCACGTAGCCGTCGTCGAAAACGACGTCCTGCACGGCCGACGAGCCCGACTTTTGCGTGCAGCCCAAAGACTTGTCTTCCAGCGTGGTTATGCCGCCCGCCTTGTTGCCGGGCGAAGGGTTCTCGTACACCACCTGCCCGTTTTTACGGAAGTAGTCTTTGAAGTCGTTTATCAGCCTGACCACCTTTTGGAAGGTGGCCTCGTCCTTGGCCCTGTTCATCAGCTTCTGTTCGGCGCCGAACATCTCGGGCACTTCCGTGAGCACCGTCGTGCCGCCGCACGCGACGATATAGTCGGAGAACAGCCCGACGAGCGGGTTTGCCGTTATGCCCGAAAGCCCGTCGCTGCCGCCGCATTTTAAGCCGACTTTGAGGCAGGACATGTCTTTTTCCGTCCTCTTGTCGTTCTTTATGACGTCGGCTATCTGCTTTGCGAGCGCGACGCCCGCCGCTATCTCGTCCTCTTCGTCCTGGCATACAAGGAATTTCACACGGCTCTCGTCGACCTTGCCGAGACCCTCTTTAAAGGGGCCCATCTGGTTGTTTTCGCAGCCGAGGCCGATGACGAGCACGCCGCCCGCATTGGGATGGCGCACCATTTTTTGCAGGATGAGCTTGGTGCGTTCGTGGTCGTCGCCCAGCTGCGAGCAACCGTACGGGTGGGTGAACGCGAATATCCCGTCGAAGCCCTCGGTGCCGTACCTTTGTTTGAACGTTTCGGCGATGAGCTTCGCCTGACCGTTGACGCAGCCGACGGTGGGGATCACCCACAGCTCGTTGCGTATGCCGACGTTGCCGTCGGCGCGTTCGTACACCTCTATCTTGCGGGGTACCGCCTTTTGCACGGGGCACTCCGCCCTGTTGTACTCGTATTCGAGATTTTCCGAGAGGTTGGTGTGCACGTTGTGCGTATGCACGTGGCAGCCCGCGGGGATATCGGCGGTGGCGTATGCTATGCTCGAGCCGTATTTGATTATCTCTTCGCCCTTTTTTATGTCGCGCAGGGCAAATTTGTGGCCCTTGGTTATATCCTCCCGCAGGGCCACGCCCTCGTGCAGCTCTCCCGCTTTGAGATCGCGGAGCGCCACGGCGACGTTGTCGAGCTTGTTTATTATTATAGTAGACTTAGCCATTTACAAACCTTTCCACGGCCGCTCTCATGCCGTTCTTGTCCATATCTTCGAGGCGGCTTGCCACCTTGGCGGCTATATCGGGATGGATGCCGTTCATGTCCATGTCCCATGCCTCCTCCCACGCGAGCACCTTCTTTGCCATGGAGAGATAGTCGCCGTCGAAATCGGCCCAGAGCCTGTGCCAGAACGCAAGGTATGAGGGGTCGTCTTTCAAGGCTATCTCCTGCTCGCCCCTCTTGCCCTTGTGGAACTCTATTATGGCGGCGAGCGAGAATATGAGATGCTCGGGAAGTTTGCCGAATATGCGCACGTAGTCCAGGAGCGTGGGCAGCAGCCTCGTTTTGAACTTCGTGGTGGAGTTGAGCGCTATAGACATGAGCTCGTGCCTGATGAACGGGTTCTTGTAGCGCTCTATGACGCTCTCGGCAAACGCCGTCATCTGGTCCTGCGGCAGGTCTATGGTGGGATTGACTTCGTCGAAGATGAAGTCGCGCACGTACTTGCCTATCGTGGGGTCGGCCATCGATTCGCCCACGGTGTCTATGCCGCACAGATAGGATACGGGCACGAGCGCGGTGTGAGAGCCGTTGAGTATCTTTACTTTACGCTGTTTGTAAGGCTTTATGTCGTCGGCGAAGATGACGTTGAGCCCCGTGGAGTCTGCAGGGAGCACCTTCTGCACGAAGGGCTCCTTTTTTAATACCCAGAGGTGGAATATCTCGCCCTTTACGACGTTGTTGTCGATGTATCCGCACTCCTCGCGTATGGCGTCTATCTCGTTTTTGGGATAGCCGGGCACTATGCGGTCGACGAGCGTGGACGTGAAGTGGTTTGCCGTCTGCATCCACTTTATGAAGTCCTTGTCCATGCCGAGATGTTCGGCAAGCTGGGTGAGACACCTGTACAGCTCCTCGCCGTTGTAGTCGATGAGCTCACAGGGGATGATGGCAAGGCCCTTGCCCGCATCGCCGCCGAAGTGATCGTATCTGCGCTTGAGCAGGGCGAGCAGCTTGCCGGGGAAGGACTTGGGGCACTGCGAAAAATCGGTGTCGGAGGGGTCGAACGCTATGCCGGCCTCGGTGGTGTTGGATATTATTATCTGCAGATCTTCGCTCTCGCCGTAGGAGAGGAAATGCTCGTAATCGGTGAAGGGATTGACGCAGTCGCCGATGACGTCGATGACGCGGCTCTTTTTGACCTTTTCGCCCTTGTCGATACCCTCGAGACGGACGGTGTACAGCCCGTCCTGCGCGGCGAGGTCGGCCACCCTGCCCGAAGGCATGGGCTGGACCACCGCCACCGAAGCGTTGACGGCGCCGTTGTCGTTGAGGTCCTGAATTATCCAGTCCACGAACGCGCGCAGAAAGTTGCCTTCGCCGAACTGCATGATCTTTACGGGCCTTTCGGGCTTGTTGTATATCT
>CALVQA010000043.1 GCA_944354725.1 uncultured Clostridia bacterium | reverse complement strand
GGGCGGCATGGTCATCCATCACGATAAAATGGCGTACGGCAAGCTCGACAGCCTCTCGGAAAAGTTTTAGGAAGAGAAGCTCAGGCAGATGGCGGAGCGCCTTTCGCGCGGCGACGACGGCGAAAAGGACGGCGCGCGCGGCGGAAAAACAGAGCAGGGCGGCGCAAGCAAGGTAGAGCCGAAGCAGGCAATAAAAAAAGCGCCCGGCGCAGGTGCGCGGGCGCAATAAAAAAAGCGGCCGAGGCCGCTTTTTGCTTTTTTTTGCCAAAGACCGTTCAGCGCGAGAGCATCCAGTTTTTAACGTCCTCGCGCGCGATGGGTCTGATCTCCTCCACCGGATGTTTCGAATTTTTTCCTCCGTAGGTGTACACAAAATACCTGCCTTCGCCCGTTATGTAAAGCGTTTCTTCGTAGCCGTTGGGATCGCCGGGTGCACCGTAGGTGAATTTCTTATCGACTGTAGAGTTCATGGTGTCGTACACGACGCCGTCTATGACTTTACGCATAATTATTCACTTTTTCTCCCTTTTATAGTGCGCGGCGTCCTTGCAAATGCCGCAATTTGACTTAAATTTTATCACACAAGTTTTTTTATGTCAATCTGTGCTTGCTCGGTGGACTTTGCCCGTCGCATATTGTTAATAAATATGAACTGCTGATAAATACTAACATTTTTAAACGAGCGGCTGCCCGCGTCGGCGACGGCGCGAGCGCGGCGGTATTGTCTGTCAAGTAAAAATGCTTGACATTGTTGCTGCGCGGTGCTATAATCTTGTGCGGAAATACAGGAGGCGCGGCGTGAAGGATATAAAATTTCTGCGGCTGTGGGATGTGTATTCACCCCTGCTCACGCCCACCCAGCGTGAGATGACCGATATGTTTTTCAACCTCGATCTCACCGTTTCGGAGATAGCCGAGCAAAAGGGCATCTCCAGGCAGGGCGCGTCGGAGTGCCTTGCCTCTGCCAGGCGCCAGCTGGAGGAGTACGAGCAAAAGCTGCACTTATCGCGCATGCTGCGCGAGGGCGACATGCGTCTCTCGCTCGTTCTTACAAAAGCGGGGCGTTGGGCGGAAGATTTCGCGGCGCGGAACCCGGGTTTTGAGGGCGACGTTTCAGAACTGCGCGAAATTCTCGCCGCCGACTATTCCGCCGAAGCCGAAGCGCTGTGCGGAAATTTCGATAAGGAGCATTAATGGGAGCATTTTCCTCTCTCTCGGAGAGACTCAACCACATATTTTCCAAACTCACAAAGCGCGGAAGGCTCACCGAACTTGAGATAAAAACAGCCATGCGCGAGGTGCGCGTGGCCCTTCTGGAGGCCGACGTAAACATACAGGTCGCCAAAAAGTTCTGCGCCGACGTCTCCGAAAAGGCGCTCGGGCAGGAGATACTCAAGAGCCTCAATCCCGCACAGCAGGTCATAAAGATAGTAAACGAAGAGCTCATCGCGCTGATGGGCTCCACCAACCAGAAGCTCACGGTGGCAAGCAAGCCGCCCACGGTAATAATGATGTGCGGCCTTCAGGGCGCGGGCAAGACCACGCTGTGCGGCAAACTTGCCGTGCATCTTAAAAAGAACGGCAAGCGCCCTCTTCTTGTCGCGTGCGACATATACCGTCCCGCTGCGATAAACCAGCTCAAAGTCGTCGGCAGGAACGCCGCGGCCGAAGTCTTCGAAAGGGGCACGCAGGACCCCGTAAAAACGGCCGCCGAGGCGGTCGCGTATGCCCGTTCGCAGGGCTTCGACACAGTTATAATCGATACCGCCGGCAGGCTCGAGATAGACGAAAAGCTCATGCGCGAGCTCGAAGACATCTGCGCCGCGGTGGAAATATCGGAGATATTGCTCACCGTAGACTCCATGATGGGCCAGGTCGCCGTGAACGTCGCCAAGACTTTCAACGAGCGGTTGGAGATAACGGGCGTCATACTCACCAAGCTCGACGGCGATACTCGCGGCGGCGCCTGCCTCTCCATAAAGGCCGTCACGGGCAAGCCCATAAAGTTTATAGGCACGGGCGAAAAGCTCTCCGACCTCGAGCCGTTCTATCCCGACAGGATGGCTTCGCGCATACTCGGCATGGGCGACGTCCTTACCCTGATAGAGCGGGCGCAGCAGGCCGTCACCGAAGAGGACGCCAAAAAGATGCAGCAGAAACTGCGCGAAAATTCCTTTACGTTGGAAGATTACCTCGAGCAGTTCGAAAGCATGAAAAAGATGGGCGGCATACAGTCGGTGATGTCGATGCTCCCCGGCATGGGCGCCAAGCTCAAAAATGCCGACATCGACGAGAACAAGATGGAGCGCACCAAGGCCATCATCCTCTCCATGACCAAGAAGGAGAGGGAGGAGCCCGCGGTGATCAACTCTTCCCGCAAGCGCAGGATAGCGGCGGGCTCGGGCACCAGCGTGCAGGAGATCAACCAGCTTTTAAAGCAGTTCGAGCAGGTGAAGAACCTGATGAAGCAGCTCAAGAGCGGAAAGCGCCGCCTGCCTTTTTAATAAAAAACCGTTCGCCCCGCCGCGGCGGATACGCGCGGAGGCCGGGCAATTTTGTGCGGGGAGGCCCCGTTCGGAACGTTCATCGTTTTAAAACGGGCATTACATCGAATAAAATAAATTTTTTATATTTTTAAGGAGAATATCACAATGGCAGTTAAAATGAGACTTACCAGAATGGGCGACAAAAAATCTCCCTTCTACCGCATCGTCGTAATCGACAGCAGAAAGGCACGTTCGGGCGAATACATCGACAAGATCGGCTACGTAGACCCCTTAAAGACGCCCGCCGAAGTCAACATCGACGTTGAAAAGGCAAAGGACTGGCTCTCAAAGGGCGTTCAGCCCACCGAAACGGTGAAGAGCTATCTCGTAGGCGCGGGCGTCATGGAAAAGAGCGCAAAGCTCTCCGCACCCAAGACCAACGATAAGAAAAAGAAAAAGGACTGACGTTTTTCCGTGCCGTCCGCATGCGGACGGCGGTGATATAAAGGAGCATTGATTTATGTTGGAACTGGTTAAATACGTCGTCGAGCAGTTTGCCGAGCATAAGGACGCCGTGGAATATAAGGAAGAGGAGAAGGATAACTGCATAGAGATAACCGTCTCCCTCGAAGATTCCGATATGGGCAAAGTCATCGGCAAGCAGGGCAAGATAGCAAAGGCCCTGCGCACGCTCGTAAAGGCGGCTACGCCCAAGGGCGCAAAAAAGTACGTCGTTGAAATAAAGGTCAAAGACTGAAAAAGGGGCCGTGCTTGCGCACGGCTCTTTGTAAAATAACGCCCCGCTTGCGGCCGTGCCGCGCGGGCGAAGGCGGTTTGAAAACATGCAGAAATATTTAACGATAGCCACCGTCCTCAAGCCGCAGGGCATACGCGGCGAAATAAAGGTGCTGCCCCAGACCGACACTCCCGACGACATGAAGTCGTTCGGCGAGGTCGTGATAGAGGGCGAAACTTATAAGGTGCTCGCATGCAGGGCGGCGGGCGGATATGCCTACCTCACCCTGCGCGGCGTGCCCGACAGGAATGCCGCAGAGCTTTTGCGCGGCAAGCAGGTGCTCGCCGACCGCGCCTGCGCTCCCGAGCTGCCCGAAGGGCGCGTATACATCGCCGACGTCATAGGCTGCGCGCTCGTCACGGAAGAGGGGGAGACCCTCGGCGAGATAGTCGACATAACTCCCGCCCGCACCGATATATACACGGCGCTCGTCGCGGGCAAACAGGCGATGTTTCCCGCGGCCGACGGGGTGATAGTCTCCGTGGATGCCGAGGGCGGCAAGGTAACGGTAAACAAAAAACGTTTCGAAGAGGTCGCGCTGCTTTAACGCGCCAGTCGGCGCGCGGGATCGTGCGGCCATGTATTTGTTTCGGCTATGAATATAACTATACTCACGCTCTTTCCCGAAATGTTCGTGCCGCTGAAAGAGAGCATAATCGGCAGGGCGGTCGAAGGCGGAAAACTGAATATAAACGTAGTCAATATCCGCGACTACGCCCAAAACAAGCACTTTAAGTGCGACGACTATCCCTTCGGCGGCGGAGCGGGCATGGTAATGATGCCTCAGCCGATAGGCTCGGCCATAGAGGCGGCCGACCCCGAACACCGTGCGCGCCGCATATTCATGTCGCCGCGCGGCAGGGTGTTCGATCAGAAGATTTGCACCGAGCTTGCGGGAGAGAGCGACCTCTTGCTGCTCTGCGGGCACTATGAGGGCGTGGACCAGCGCGTGATAGACATGTATATCGACGAGGAGCTGTCCATAGGCGACTACGTGCTTACGGGCGGCGAACTGCCAGCCATGGTCGTGTGCGACTGCGTCGCACGGTATGTCGACGGCGTCATCAGCGGCGAAAGTTTAAAGGACGAAAGTTTTTCGGGCGGGCTGCTGGAATATCCGCAGTATACCCGTCCCGCAGTATACAGGGGCGTTCCCGTGCCCGAGGTGCTGCTTTCGGGCAATCACGGGGAGGTGGACAAGTGGCGGCGGGAGCAGTCGCTCGCGATAACGCGCAAAAACCGTCCCGATCTGCTGAACAAATGACGGGTCCGCGCTCCCGCGTTTGCGCGGCCGCAAAGGCCTGCGGGCGTTCCGCCCGCCGCGCGGCGGTTTCGTGAGGTGTTTTATGAAGATCATCCAATGGTTTCCGGGGCACATGACAAAGGCGATGCGCATGATGCGCGAAAACGCCGCCCTGTGCGACGGCGCGATAATGGTGCTCGACGCCCGCTGCCCCGCATCCTCCTTCAACATCAAGCTGAAAAACGTGTTTTCCGGCAAGCCCGTGCTCTATGTCCTTAACAAGTCCGACCTTTCGGAGTCGAGCGGGGAGTGCGTAAAGCTCATCCGCGCTTCCGGGGCGGAGGCCGTGGCGCTCAATGCCACGGCAAGCGGTTGCAGGAAACTGCTTTTGTCGGCCTGCGAAAGCGTGGTGCGCGAAAAGCGCGAGCGCGCCAAGGCAAAGGGCTACGAGCGCACCTTCCGCTTTATGGTGCTCGGCGTGCCCAATACGGGCAAGAGCACCGTCATAAACCTGCTCGCCGCGTCGGCGCGCGCGGTCACCGGCAACAAAGCGGGGGTAACGCGCGGGAAACAGTGGATACGGCTGGAAAATTTCGAGCTTTTGGATACGCCGGGCACCATGCCTCCCGCCTTTGAAAATCAAACGTTCGCGCGCAGGCTCGCCTACGTCGGCAGCATAAACGACGATATACTCGATTTCGGCGACGTCGCCCTCTCCCTGCTTGCGGATATGGCGGAAAAGTATCCCGCAAGGCTGGGCGAACGCTACGGCATAGACGATCTTTCTTCGCCGCTCTCCATGTTGGAGCAGGTATGCGTGCGCCGCGGGTTCGTGCTGCGCGGAGGCGAATACGATCACGACAGGGCGTGCAGGGCCGTCGTCGACGACTTCAGAAAGGGCAGGCTGGGCGCCGTGCTGCTGGATTCGTTCGGCGAGATATCGGCCGCGGGGTTCTGATTTTTTACGGCACGGCCGTATTTTTTGCCATGGATAAACTTTTTTACGAAAGGCAGCTCCTCGCCGAGGGGTATAAATACATCTGCGGCGTGGACGAGGTCGGCCGCGGGCCGCTCGCGGGGCCGGTGGTGTGCGCCGCCGTGATAATGCCGCTCGACGACGTCGCGGACGGCGTGGACGACAGCAAAAAACTCTCCGCAAAGCGGCGCGAGGCGCTCGATGCGCTCATAAGGGAGCGCGCGGTCGCCCTCTCGGTGTGCAGCGTCGGCCCGCAGACGATAGACGAGATAAACATCCTCGAAGCCACTAAGCTGTGCATGAAGATGGCCGTGGAGGGGCTGGAGGTCGCTCCGGGCTTTGTGCTCACCGACGGCAACATGACGCTCGACATACCGTTCCCGCAGCGGCACGTGATAGGCGGCGACGCGGCCAGCTATTCCATAGGCGCGGCGTCGATAGTCGCGAAGGTATACCGCGACGCCCTGATGAGCGAATACGGGGAACGGTTTCCCGGATACGGGTTCGGCCAAAACAAGGGGTACGGCACGGCGGCGCACATCGACGCCATAAAAAAGTTCGGCCTCTGCCCCATACACCGCAGGAGTTTTACGAAAAAATGGGCATACTGAGGGGTGCGCCGCCCGCGAAAAAGGGAGTAAAGCGGCTGAACAACAAAAAGGGCGCAAAGGGCGAAAAACTTGCCGCAAGATTTTTAAAGCGCGGCGGTTACAAGATACTCGCGCGCAATTTCAGGTGTCCGTTCGGAGAAGTGGACATAATCGCCTCAAAGGGCGACGTGGTCGCGTTCGTGGAGGTCAAACGCAGGCTCACCGACGTGTTCGGCGCCCCGTCGGAGGCGGTCGGCGCGGAGAGGCAGGCGAGGTACATAAACGCGGCGCGTTTTTATTTTGCCGGCCGCGAAATGGACTGCACCGTCCGCTTCGACGTGATAGAGGTGGAAGGCGGCGAGATAAACCATATAGTTTCGGCGTTCGAGGCTTAGGCGGGCGCCGTGCCGCGGGCGAGGCCCTGCCCCTGCCGGGGGTGTATCGCGATTTTCACAAAAAAGCCGAAAAACCGCTTAAAAGCGCTTGCTTTTTTTTCGGCGTTTTGGTAAAATACCGCATGTAATCGAACATTCGGGGGCGGTCCTCTGCATTTTGCCGCGTCGCGGCGGTGCACGAACGCTCTTTTCTGGAGGTCAAATCATGAAAGGTCTTGTAGAGGCAATCGAAAAGGAAGGCATGAAGGAGAGTGTTCCCGCATTCAATGTGGGCGATACCGTTAAAGTCGGCTTTAAGGTAATCGAGGGTACCAAGGAGAGGATACAGAACTTCGAGGGCGTCGTAATTGCCAAAAAGCACGGCGGCATAAGGGAAAGCTTTACCGTAAGAAGGCTTTCCTTCGGCGTCGGCGTAGAGCGCACGTTCCCCGTTCATTCCCCCAAGATCGCGTCCATAACCGTTGTTAAGCGCGGCAGAGTAAGGCGTGCAAAGCTCTATTATCTCCGCGGTCTTACCGGCAAGGCGGCCAAGATCAAGGAAATTAAATAAGCCTGAAAAGAGCCTGCTCGCAGGTTCTTTTTTGTTTTTTGCGCATCGTAAAGTGCCCGTGCGCGTTCGGGCATTGCGCACGTTATAAAACAGGTAAGGGTGAAAAGATGCTTTCAAAAGTGATATGTTTCGCGCTCAACGGGCTGGACGGAGTGCCCGTAGAGGTGGAAACGGATATAAACAAGGGCATGGTGGCGTACGACCTCGTGGGGCTACCCGACGCCGCCGTAAAAGAGAGCAAAGAGCGCGTCCGCTCTGCGGTAAAGAACAGCGTTCTGCACTTTCCCATAAGCAAAATTACCATAAACCTCGCCCCGGCCGACATAAAAAAGGAGGGCTCGCACTACGACCTTCCCATCGCGGTGAGCATCCTTAAGGCGAGCGATCAGCTTCCGTATGATACCGACGGCACGGTGTTTTTGGGCGAACTCGCGCTCGACGGCGCGCTGCGCGCCGTCACCGGCATATTGCCCATGCTCATCTCGGCAAAAGCCAAGGGTTTTTCGCGCTTCGTCGTGCCCGCGGCCAACGCCAACGAAGCGAGCTTTATAGAGGGCGCCGAAGTATACGCGCTCCGCTCGCTCAAAGAGGTGGTCGCTCTGATCTCGGGCGAGCAGAGTTTTTCGCCCGTCGCCCACCGCGACTACGACTCGGTAAAGCGCGAAAGGAAGTACGATTGCGACCTCGCGTGGGTAAAGGGGCAGCGCGTGGCAAAGCGCGCCCTGGAGATAGCCGTTGCGGGCGGGCACAACATACTTTTGGTCGGCCCTCCGGGCACGGGAAAAACGATGCTCGCCCGGTGCATACCCACGATAATGCCCGACATGACGTTCGACGAGGCGCTCGAGGTAACAAAGATACACTCCGTGGCGGGAGAGCTGTCGGAGGAGGGCATAGTAACTCTGCGTCCCTTCCGCACGCCCCATCATACCGCCACTACGGTATCGCTCTGCGGCGGCGGGAACAACAGGGTGCGCCCCGGCGAGATATCCAAGGCGCACGGCGGCGTGCTGTTTCTGGACGAACTGCCCGAATATACCCGCTCCGCGCTCGAGGCGCTGCGCCAGCCCCTCGAGGACAGGAAGATAACCATAACGAGGGCGGGCGGCGCGGCCACGTTCCCCGCCGATTTCATGCTGTGCGCCAGCATGAACCCCTGCCCGTGCGGCAACTACGGCTCGGCAGAGCTCGTGTGTACGTGCACGCCCGCGCAGATAAAGCGCTACCGCTCCAAAATATCCGGTCCCCTTTTGGACAGGATAGACCTGCAGGTAGAGGTCGATTCGGTCGGATACGACGACCTCGTCTCCGAAAGCGCCGAAGAGTGCAGCGCGAGCGTAAAGGCGAGGGTGGAGGCGGCGCGTGCCGTCCAGCGCGAGCGGTTCGGTGGCGAAGGCGTGCGCGTAAACGCCAACATGGGCGAAAAGCAGATACAAAAATACTGCCGCCTCTCCCGCGAGGGCGACGCGGTGCTGCGCGACGCGTTCGAAAGGCTGCACCTCTCGGCGCGCGCCCGCTCGAGGATAATAAAGGTGGCGCGCACCATAGCCGACCTCGACTTCTCCTCCGACATCAAAACGCGCCACATACTCGAGGCTGCCTCCTATCGCAGTTTCGACAGCGAGGGCATATGAGAGAACTTACCGAAGAGGAGACCGACGCCGTCGTGCTCGACAGCTTCGAAGAGCTCACTTATAAAATAAAGTATGAGGCGACTTCGGGTTTTTCCTCCCCGCGGCCGCTCAAAAAATACTCGGATTTTTTGATTAAAACGCTCGGAGAGAGCGTATATAATAAAATAAGGGCTTTATTTTATTCGCAAGATTACCGCGATAAAGTTATAGCCTCCCTCAAAAAGCGAAGGATAGATTGCGTTACCTGTTTTTCTGCCGACTATCCCGATAAGCTCAGGAACGCCGTCGCTCCGCCCCTCGTGTTGTATTGCAGGGGCGACACGGCTCTTCTCGGCGAGCGCTCGTTCGGCATAGTGGGTTCGAGGCGCACGCTCCCGAACGTGCTCAAAGAGTGCAGGAATATAAGCGGGCAGCTTGCCGAAAGGTTCACCGTGGTTACGGGTACTGCCGACGGCGCCGACACGGCCGCCGCCGAAGGCGCGCTGGCTGCAGGCGGAAAGGTGATACTCGTATGTGCGCAGGGGCTCGGGCACGTGTATCCCGCGTCGAATGCCAAACTGTACAAAACCGTCGCGGAGAAGGGGCTGGTCGTTTCGGAGCAGCGTCCCGAAGTCCCCGCGCTCGCCTATCTGTTCCCCGTGCGCAACAGGCTCATCGCCGCCCTTTCCGACGGGGTGCTCGTGGTGTCGGCAGGCGAAAAGAGCGGCGCTTCGATAACGGCGGAATATGCCTTCCGGCTCGGGAAAGACGTGTTCTGTTTCCCGTATTCGCACGGCGTGCCGTCGGGCGTCGGCTGCAACAGGCTCATAAAGCGCGGCGCCTACCTTACCGAGGAAGCGGGCGACATATTCGGCGCCTTCGGCATCGGGTTTTCCGAAAAGAAGCGCGAGCCTCTTTCGGAGCAGGAGGAGCGCGTGCTCGCCGCGATAGGCGAAGAGGGGCAGGCGCACGTTGCGCAGATAGCGGCAAAACTCGGCTGCAACGGGTTCGAGATCTTGGCGGAACTCTCCTCTCTGGAGGTAAAGGGTTATATATCCCGCCTGGGCGGCAACAGGTATTCCGTACTGTAGGCCTGCCCGTTTCAAATATCGCCGCAGCAAACCAAGTTTTTGTAGATAGCGGCAATTTTTCGTTCCGTACGGGGCGGGACATTGCCGACCGGGGTGTCTTATGGATCTTATAATAGTCGAATCGCCTTCCAAGGCAAAAACCATTTCAAAATATTTAAAGGGCAAGTTCAAAGTGGACGCCTCGGGCGGACATATACGCGACCTGCCCGAGCGCACCCTCGGCGTGAGGATAACCGATAATTTCGAGCCGAGGTACGAGGAATCTCCCGGCAAAAAGGAGATAATAGCCCGTCTCACGGGGGAAGCCAAAAAGGCGGGCAAAGTATATCTCGCGACCGACCCCGACCGCGAGGGCGAAGCCTTAAGCTGGCATCTTCAAACGGTCCTGGGGCTCGATCCCGACGGGGAAAACCGCATAGAATTCAACGAGATATCTCCCGGCGCCGTGCAGAACGCTCTCAAACACCCGAGGAAGATAAACTATAACCTTGTGGACGCGCAGCAGGCGCGCAGGGTGCTGGACAGGCTCGTCGGGTACAAGCTGTCGCCCCTTTTGAACAACCGCATACAGAACGGGCTCTCCGCAGGAAGGGTGCAGTCGGTGGCTCTCAGGCTGATAGTGGACAGGGAGCGCGAGATAAAGGCCTTCGTCCCCGAGGAGTATTGGAACCTCATAGCCATGCTTCAGGACGCGGACAAAAAATATCCCCCCTTCAAGGCGGTATGCCAGCTCAAAAAGAGCGGCAGGAGCATCACGATAGAGCAGGCGGAGGAGGCGGAGGCAAAGGTTAAAGCGGCCGGGTTTACCATAACCAAGGTAAAGAGCGGCATATCCAAACAGCACGCGCCCGCGCCGTTCACCACGTCCTCCCTGCAGCAGGACGCTTCCAACAAATTCGGCATGTCCTCGCCGGAGACCATGCTGGTCGCCCAGCACCTCTATGAAGGCATGGACGTCGGCGGCGATCACATCGCGCTCATAACTTATATAAGGACAGACTCGGTCAGGGTGTCGGACGAGGCTCAGGCAAACGCGCTGGAGTTCATAAAGAATACCTACGGGGCAGATTACGTGCCCGCAAAACCCAACCGCTACGCCACCAAAAAGGGCGCGCAGGACGCGCATGAGGCCATACGCCCCATAAACCTTGCCGTCACTCCCGAAAGCGTTAAAAGTTCGCTCGATAAAAAGCATTACAATATATAT
This sequence comes from uncultured Clostridia bacterium, assembly GCA_944354725.1. Lineage (GTDB taxonomy): Bacteria > Bacillota > Clostridia > Christensenellales > Borkfalkiaceae > Coproplasma. The sequence continues at coordinate 7,772 of CALVQA010000043.1, read as the reverse complement.
AAACTCGTCTACGACAGGTTCATCGCCTCGCAGATGGCCGAGGCACGCTACAATACCATGCAGATAGACGCGGAGAGCGCGGGCTACGTGTTCAAGGCAAGCGGCCGCTCGCTGCTGTTCGCGGGCTTTACCGCCGCCTATCAGCCTCCCAAGGAGAAGGACGAGGACGAGGAGGCGGCAAAGTTGCTGCCCCCGCTCAACGAGGGCGACAGGCCCGACCTGAACGACTTTACCAAGGAGCAGAAGTTCACGCGCCCGCCCGCACGCTATACCGATGCCTCCCTCGTCAAGGCGATGGAGGAGAAGGGCATAGGCAGGCCCTCCACCTACGCGAGCATCATTTCGGTGCTCACGAAAAGGCGGTATGTGGAGAAGGACGGAAAATATATGGTGCCCACCGAGGTCGCGTATAAGATAACCGATATGCTCGTGCACTATTTTACCGACATAATGGACGTCGGTTTTACCGCGCGCATGGAGGACGACCTCGACAAGATAGAGGAGGGCGGCACCGACTGGCACAAGATAATAGCCGATTTCTACCCCGGCTTTGCCGAAAAGCTGAAGGCCGCCTCCACCGACGGCGACGAACTCACCGACATCAAGTGCGAAAAGTGCGGCCATCCCATGATACGCCGTCAGGGCAAGTACGGCAAATATCTCGCCTGCTCCAATTACCCCGCCTGCTCCAACATAATAAGCGAATCGGAGCAGGAGGTCTCCTCGGTGCGCTGCCCCAAATGCGGCGCCAACATGGTGGTCAAGAGCGGCAAATACGGCAAATTCCTCGCATGTCCCAACTATCCCGAATGCTCGTCCATACTTCCCATGGACGCCAAGATCTCGGAGGAGAAGTGCAAGGAGTGCGGCGGGGAGATGCTCATAAAGAAGGGGCGCTACGGTCAATATCTCGAATGCGCGAAGTGCGGGGCAAAGCGCCCGCTCGGCGGCTCGCAGCCGCGCGAAGGGGAAAAGCACGAGGGCGTGTGCCCCGAATGCGGCAAACCCATGCGCAGGATGCGCTCCAAGTCGGGTAAGATATACTACGGCTGCACGGGCTATCCCGACTGCAAGTTTTTAAGCTGGGACGTTCCCACGGGCGAAAAGTGCCCCAAGTGCGGCAAGGGCTACCTCGTAAAGCGCGGCAAGGAGATAAAGTGCTCCGAAAAGTCGTGCGGGTACTCCGTTCCCGCCCCCGAAGAGGAAGATAAAAAAGATGCCTCAAACGGTTAAGGTTATCGGCGCCGGGCTCGCCGGGTGCGAGGCGGCGTTCAGGCTCGCCGAAGACGGGCTTGCCGTGGAGCTGTACGACATAAAGCCGAAGGCGTTCACGCCCGCACATTCCAATACTGATTTTGCAGAGCTGGTGTGCTCGAATTCCCTGAAGAGCAACGACGTATACGGCAACGCATGCGGCCTTTTAAAGGAGGAGATGAGGATACTCGGCTCTCTCACGATGGCCGCCGCCGAAGAGGCCGCGGTGCCCGCGGGCGGCGCGCTCGCCGTAGACAGGCAAAAGTTTGCGGCTTTTGTCACCGAAAGGATAAAGTCGCACAAAAACATATCTGTCGTGTGCGCGGAGGTCGGGAGCATCCCTCCCGCGCCCTGCATAATAGCCACCGGCCCGCTCACGTGCGGCGCGCTTGCCGCGGACATAGAAAAAAAGTCGGGCGGCGGGCTGCATTTTTACGACGCTTCCGCGCCGATAGTTTCGGCCGACAGCATAGACATGTCGCGCGCGTTCGTCGGCGGCCGCTACGGCAGGGGCGACGACTATGTGAATTGCCCCATGACAAAGGAGGAGTACGCGGCGTTTTACTCCGCCCTCGTTTCGGCCGAGCTCGCCCGGCTGCACTCCTTCGACAAGCGCGAGATCTTCGAGGGCTGCATGCCGCTCGAGGTGATGGCGGCGCGCGGGGAGGATACCCTCCGCTTCGGTCCGTTCAAGCCCGTAGGGCTCAAAGACGGCGAAGGCAGGGGATACTACGCCGTGCTGCAACTCAGGAAGGAAAATATGGAGGGCAGCGCCTATAATTTGGTGGGCTGCCAGACCAATCTCAGGTTCGGCGAACAAAAGAGGGTGTTTTCGCTCGTCCCCGCGCTCAGGAACGCCGAGTTTTTGCGCTACGGAGTAATGCACCGAAACACATATATAAATTCTCCGCGCTGCCTCAATGCCGATTTCTCTTTGAGGGAAGAGCCGCGCATATGTTTCGCGGGGCAGATAACGGGCGTGGAGGGATATGTGGAGTCGGCCGCAAGCGGCATCCTCGCGGCGATACACCTTTCGCGCAGGCTCAGGGGAGAGGACGTGCTGCTCCCTCCCGAACATACGGTGTGCGGCGCGCTCTCGCGCTACATAGCCGCCGAAAATAAAAATTTTCAGCCGATGAACGCCAATTTCGGCCTTCTGGGCGGCGAATTTTTACGCATACGCGATAAAAAAGAGAGATACAGGCGCCTTGCGGAACGGGCGCTCAAATACATAAGGGAGTATAAGATATCATTATGTCGGTAGAATTTCATGCGACCACCATCTGTGCGGTAAAAAGGGACGGCGTCACGGCCGTCGCGGGCGACGGCCAGGTGACGATGGGAGAGAGCGTAATTTTTAAAAACAGCGCGACCAAAGTGCGCAGGATATACGGCGGCAAGGTCGTCCTCGGCTTTGCCGGCTCTGTCTCCGACGCCTTTTCGCTCAGCGAAAAGTTCGAAGGGATGCTGAATAAATTTTCGGGCAACCTCATGCGGTCTGCCGTGGAGCTCGCCGAGTTGTGGCGCTCCGACAAGATGGTGCGGAAGCTTGAGGCGCTGATGATAGTCGCCGACAAGGAAACCATGCTCATGGTCTCGGGCACGGGCGAGGTGATAGAGCCCGACGGCGGCGTGTGCGCAATAGGCAGCGGCGGCAACTATGCCCTGGCGGCCGCGCGCGCACTCATGCAGAATACCGATTATCCTGCCGACGAGATCGCAAAAAGAGCGCTCAAGATAGCCAGCGAAATATGCGTTTATACCAACGACAACATCAAGTGCGAAACGGTATAAGGGCTGCGGTATTTTCGCACGGGTCAGAATTTTCGGTTTATAGTTGATAAGAGGTGTAATTATGGATCTGTCGCCCAAACAGATAGTACATGAACTCGATAAATACATCATAGGGCAGGACGAGGCCAAAAAGGCCGTCGCCATAGCGCTCAGGAACCGCTACAGGCGCTCCAGACTTTCGCCCGAGCTAATGGAGGAGATAACTCCGAAGAACATAATAATGAAGGGCCCCACGGGCGTCGGAAAAACCGAGATCGCCAGAAGGCTGGCAAAGCTCGTAAAGGCGCCCTTTTTAAAGGTAGAGGCCACAAAGTATACCGAGGTCGGCTATGTGGGTAGGGATGTCGAAAGCATGGTGCGCGATCTCGCCGAGTGCGCCATACGCCTCGTCCGCGAGGAAAAGACTGCCGAGGTGGAGTTCAAGGCGCGCGCCGCGGCCGAAAGGAAGGTCGCAAAAGTGCTTGCCGAAAACAACAAGGCCGACAGGGGCGAACTTTCTAAAGAGGTGTTCGAACAGAATTTTGTCGACGAAGTGCATGCCGGCAAGTACGACAACGCCGTTATAGAGATCGACGTGGCCGACCAGCTCAAACCGCTCGAGCTCTCCGCGGCGGGCGGGGCCGCCATAGACCTCGGCTCCATCTTCGGCGGCATGGGGCTGCCCGGCAAGAGGAAGCGCCGCAAGCTCACCGTGAAAGAGGCGGTGAACATCCTTATGGCGGAGGAGGCCGATAAGCTCATAGATAACGACGCCGTAAACGCCGAGGCCGTGCGCCGCGCCGAAAACGACGGCATAATATTCATAGACGAGATAGACAAAATAGCGGGCAAGGGCAATGCCTCGGGCGCCGACGTCTCCCGCGAGGGGGTGCAGCGCGATATCCTGCCCATAGTGGAAGGGTGCACCGTTATGACGAAATACGGCCCCGTAAAGACCGATTATATCCTGTTCATCGCGGCGGGCGCGTTCCATGTATCCAGGGTGGAGGATCTCATTCCCGAATTGCAGGGCAGGTTCCCCATACAGGTGGAGCTCTCGTCCCTCACCAAAAAAGATTTCGTGGACATACTCACCCAGCCCGAAAACGCCATAACCAGGCAGTACGCCGTGCTGCTCGCGGTGGACAACATCGACCTTAAATTCACTCCCGACGCAATAGAAAAGATAGCCGAGATAGCCGAAGACATCAATTCCACGTCGGAGGATATAGGCGCAAGGCGGCTGCATACCGTAATGGAATATCTTCTGGAGGACATATCCTTCAACGCGGGGGGCGGCGACTATCCCGTCATACCGGTGGAGATAAACTCCAAGTATGTGGAAGAACATCTTGATAAGATCGTCAAGAACCGCGACCTCAAAAAGTACGTGTTGTAAAGTTCATAAATATCGCCGTGCCTTCGGTGCGCGGCAATTTCGGCAGGGCAACGGGCGCCGCGGCAGGCACGGCTTTTTCGCGGCACGGCCCCGCCATGGAACATCGTTTTGATATTATCTACGTTTGCAAGCAGATAAAACCTGTTAGGAGGATCTTATGATTTCGGCACCGAAGGGCACAAAGGACGTGCTGCCGCAGGACAGTTACAAGTGGCATTATATAGAGTCGGCGGCACGCAAGGTCGCTGAAGATTTCAATCTGAAGGAGATACGCACTCCCGTGTTCGAGCACACGGAGCTCTTTCTTCGCGGCGTGGGCGACACCACCGATATAGTGAATAAGGAGATGTATACCTTTAAAGACAAGGGCGACCGCTCAATAACTTTAAAGCCGGAGGGCACCGCCGGCGCGGCGCGCTCCTATATAGAAAACGGCCTCGGCAACGCGCCGCTGCCCGTTAAAATGTACTACATCATCCCCGCGTTCCGCTACGAGCGGCCCCAGGCGGGCAGGCTGCGCGAGTTCCATCAGTTCGGGATAGAGGTGTACGGTTCGCCGTCGCCCGATACCGATGCGGAAGTCATATCTGCCGCCGCGCTCTTTTTGAAGAGGCTGGGCATAAACGACGTGGGGCTGAACATAAATTCCATCGGCTGCAGGAGCTGCCGCGCAAGCTACAACGCCGCGCTCAAAGATTATCTGCGCCCCCGCCTTTCGGAGATGTGCCCCACCTGCCGCGAGCGGTTCGAAAAGAATCCGCTGCGCATCCTCGACTGCAAGGAGGAGGGCTGCAAGGCGATAACAAAAGACGCGCCCAGAATGATAGATCACCTCTGCGAAGATTGCTCGGCACACTTTAAGGCGGTGCAAAATTATTTGAAGGCGGGCGGGATAGATTTCAACATCGACCCCAACATCGTGCGCGGGCTCGACTATTACACCAAAACGGTGTTTGAATTTGTCTCCGGCGATATAGGCGCTCAGAGCACGGTGTGCGGAGGCGGCCGTTACGACGGGCTCATCGAGGAGTTGGGCGGCAACCCTACTCCCGCCGTTGGCTTTGCCGTGGGGCTGGAGAGGCTGATGCTTTTAATGGAGAACACGGGCGTGGATTTCCCCGCGGAGAGGGGGCCCGCGGTGTTTATTGCCGGCATGGACGGCCCCGGCCGCGAAAGGGCGTTTGCCCTAACCTGCGCGGTGCGTTCGCTCGGCGGTTCGGCCGAGTGCGACCATATGAACAGGTCGCTTAAGGCGCAGTTCAAGTATGCCGATAAGATAGGCGCGGAATACGTCGTCGTGCTCGGCGACAGCGAGCTTTCGGGCGGCGTGTGCAAGGCAAAGCGCATGGCGGACGGCTCCGTCACCGAAGTGAAGCTGGAAGATATCCCGTCGTTTTTTGCCAAAAAGTAAATATTTGCCTGCGCCGCGTTTATTTTCCGCCGCATTGTGTTATAAATAAGAAAGAATATCATTAAAGGATGGATACGACAATGAAAAAGATAGCCGAACAGCAGTTCAACGAGCTTATTTCCGGCGGCAAGCCGGTAGTTTGCGATTTCTTCGCCACGTGGTGCGGCCCCTGCAAGATGCTTGCGCCCGTTCTGGAGAAGGTTTCGGCAGACTATGCCGAAAAGGCTGAGTTCGTAAAGGTGGACGTAGACGAAGCGCCCGCGCTCGCCGCAAAGTACGGCATAATGAGCATACCGTTCGTGGCGGTGTTCAAAAACGGCGAACTTTCGGCAAAGTCGGTCGGCTTTATGCCGGAGAGCGAGGCAAGGGAATTTTTGAACGGAAATCTCTGAAAAACGGGACAAGTTCTTTAAACGGAAAACTTGATATGTGTAAAATGCGCGCGGCGGGCAAGTTTTGCCCGCCGCGCGCATTTTAGTGTATGACGGGCTAAAAGCCGCCGTAAACGGAGGTATTTATAAACGCTTTGCTTTTTTTGCGCTTTGAACCCCTCCGTCGCTTCGCGACAGCTCCCCTGAATGGGAGCCGAGCTTTGCCTCCCCTCCAGGGGAGGAACCAAAGGAGGTGTTCCCGCCTCCCCTTCAGGGGAGGAACTAAAGGAGGGGTTCTCTCGCCTCCCCTTCAGGGGAGGAACCAAAGGATGGGTCCCCGCCTCCCCTTCGGGGGGGAGGAACTAAAGGAGGGCTCTTGCCTCCCATTCAGGGGAGGTGGCGAGGCGTAGCCGAGGCGGAGGGGTTCTCCCCTTACATAAAGTTAAGCGCCGCGCAAAATTTTTGCGGCCGTTTGACGGAACTTGTCCTTTACAAAACGCTGCAAAAGGCGTATAATTTAAACGTAGGATGACTTTCAAGAGGAGAGAAAATGCAGTTTGAATTTTTTGTGCCCACGCGCATAGTATTCGGCGAGGGCACCCTGTCGGAGCTGAACGGCAGACGCATGCCGGGACGCAAAGCTCTCATAGTTATGTCAAATGGCAACTCGGCGCGTTCGAGCGGCGCGTTCGCGCGCACTCTCACCGCGCTGTCGGCCTCGGGCGAGACGCCCGCCGTATACGCCGGCATAGGCGCCAATCCCTCGCTCGAAGAGGTGAACGCCGGCGCGGCGCTCGCGCGGAGGGAGGGGTGCGATTATGTCGTGGCGCTCGGCGGTGGTTCGGTGCTCGACGCGGCCAAGGCCATAGCGCTCACCGCGCCCAACGGCGAAAATTACTGGGATTTCGTTGCCGCCGGCACGGGAGGGGGCAGGCCGCTCGGCTATGCCCCGCTGCCGATAGTGGCGATAACGACGACCGCGGGCACCGGTTCGGAGGCGGACGCCACCGCGGTGGTCACCAATCCCGCCACGGGCGAAAAAATAGGCTTCGTGCACCCCGGCATGTTTCCCGTGCTCTCCATCGTAGACAGTACGCTCACCTACGGCGTGCCGCCGGCGCTCACCGCATATCAGGGCTTCGACGCGCTATTCCACGCCACGGAGTGCTATGTGTCAAACAAGGCGAACAAGATGAGCGAGATGCTCTCTCTCACTTCGGTCAGGTACGTCTCCGAATATCTCGCCCGCGCGGTGAAAAACGGCGCCGACGCCGAGGCGCGCGACGGCATGTCGTTCGCAAACACCCTTTCGGGAATGGTGATGACGCTCTCCGGCTGCACGTCCAAACACGGCATGGAGCACGCGATGAGCGCGTTCAATCCCGCGCTGCCGCACGGAGCGGGGCTAATAATGCTCGCGCCCGCCTACTACGGCTATATGATAGAGCGCCATGTGTGCGACGGCCGCTTCGTCACCCTCGCAAGGGCGATGGGGGTGGAGGGCGCAAAGGAGCCGCGCGACTTTTTAAAGGCGCTCTCCGCCCTGATGCAGGCGTGCGGCGTG
>CALVQA010000042.1 GCA_944354725.1 uncultured Clostridia bacterium | reverse complement strand
ACGCCGCCGACATCGCCGAATGCTACAACGTGTTCCCCAACGCGGGCACGGAGGGCGGCGGGCTCACGCTGTACGTGGGCGCGGCGGTAAAGCGCATCCCCGCCAACCTGTTCTATGCGCCGAACGGTACCGCGCCCGGGCTCGAAGAGGTGCTGTTCGACGAGGGCTCCGCCCTCGAGGAGATAGGCGACGGCGCGTTCTCGGGCTGCGCGCGGCTCGGGCGGATATGCCTTCCCGCAAGCGTGGCCCGCATAGGCGTGGAGGCCTTTTATGGCTGCGCCTCGCTCGAATATGCCTGCGTGCCCGCCGCCGCGACGGTATGCTCCGGCGCGTTTGCCGACGTCTCCGATGCTTTCGATTGCGTCTTGTTTTGACAAGCTCTTTGCGCGCGCGGCTCAAACTTAGTTTTACCGATCGCTTTTCCTTGACTTGCGCCGCGCGCTATTGTATAATACAGCGGTAAAATTGCAGTTCAATCAATTTATCGGAGGCAGTTATGTCAAAAATCAAGAGCGCGGCCGAGCTCATCTCGTGGATAATAGTCGGGGTCATCGGCGTGTGCGCCATCCTCATTATCGTGGGCGCCTGCATAAGCTGGTACAGCAGCGGCGTATATCTCATGGGCAACACCAATCTTATCCCTTCAAATTTTAACGAACACACCCTCAACAGCCTGATGGGCTCCATAAGGTCTTACGGCGAGGAGATGCGCGCCGCCATAAGGCTGAACGTAGCGCTCGTCGCCGTGCTGGCGGTATGCGCCGCGGGTTCCGCCGTGGTCGCCGCCGCCGCGATAAAGTGGGAGCGCAAGGTGTTCAAAGGCGTGGCGCTCGTGCTTGCGCTGCTTTGCATCGCGCTGGGCGTGGCGTTGATATTCACCTCGCGCGAGCTGAGCGACCTCTTCCTGCAGGAACTCGGCGCTTCCTCTTCGGGCAGCGTCCTGCAGTGGGTGGTGACCGTTTCCGCCGGCCCGTGGATGACCTCGATCTGCGGCATGATAGCAGGCATAGCCGGGGGCTTTGCCGTTATCAAAGAGCAGAAGTAAATGTATATGGCGGATGCGTTCCCGCCGCGGTAAAAAAATTTTCCGATGCCCGCGTTTTTCATGCGCGGGCATTTTTGCGTATATTTTGAGCCCCGGGAGCCCGATTTTTGCAAAAGCGGGCTCCCCTGAGCGGCAAAAAGGCGCCCGATATCGAATAACGGCGTCCCTCGCCGTCATCGGAAACGCCCCGCTCCCGTTTTTTGGCTCTTGACTTATTCGCCCGCATGGTATATAATATCGTAAAAGGCGGCAGGGCCGCCAAAACCGATAAGGAGGATATTATGGCTAAAAATAAGGGCGGAAGCATAGGCCTTATAGCTCTGCTCGTCGTGTTGGCGATGCTCGTCGTCGCCATTGTGGGCGTGTGCATCGACTGGGTGGGCTTGAAGGCTTACGGCGGCATCGGCGGTATCGGTGGAGAAACGGATACGGCCTATCAGAAACTCGGCGACCTGTTCGAAACTTACGGCGAAGCCGAAGGCGAAACGGCGGGCGCGTTCAAGGCAATGGCGTCGTTTGCCATTCTCACGGTGATACTCGCCGCCGCGACCACGGTGCTTGCCGGCATATGCAAGGTGCTCGGCTGGAAGCTGTTCAAGTTTGTGCTTGTAGTGGCTGCAATAGCGTGTGTGGTATGCGGCGTGGTGACAATCATTACGTCGTACACGTTCTGCGATAAACTTTCCGCAGGCGTCGATCTCGGCGGTCTGGCGCAGGCTGGTACCGAGGCGACCCCCGCGGTCGGCATGTGGCTGACCTCTATAGGCGGCGCGCTTGCGGGGCTCGTGGGCGTCGTTGCGGCGGTAAAGAGCTGACGTAAAACCGAACAATAAAAAACGGCGCCGCCTCTTTTAAAGGGGCGGCGCCGTTTTTTGCGCCCGCACGGGGGCTTGAAAAATAAAAAAATTTTGCGCAAACGGTTGACAAACACGTTCATATATATTATCATATGAATATACATTCATATATAAGGAGGCAGACACATGTCCAACGTTTGCGCGACGCCCGAAAGGCACGAGGGCGTGATAAAAAAGGCGCTTGAGGCAATGCCCTCGGAGGAGGGGATAGCCGTTATGGCCGCGCGCTTCAAGGCGATAAGCGAACCCTCCCGCCTGAAGATACTGCTGGCGCTCTCCGCGGGCGAGCTCTGCGTGGAGCATATAGCCAAGGCGGTGGGCGGCGGGCAGAGCGCCGTTTCGCATCAGCTGAAAACGCTCAAAGACAACCGCATAATAAAGTGCCGCCGCGAGGGAAAGAATATTCTGTATTCGGTGGACGACGGACACATCATGGCCATGATAGAGGCGGCAAAGGAGCACCTGCATCATGAATAAAGTATTTAAGGTGGAGGGGCTCGACTGCGCGGCGTGCGCTTCGGAGCTCGAAGAGCTGCTTGCCCGAATAGAGGGCGTGGAGGGCGCGTCGGTAGACTTCATGGCGCAGAAGGTGCGCTTCGAATGCCGCGACGAGGACGCCGCGGCAAAGGTGAAAGACGCCTGCAACGCGTTCGAGGACGTGAAGGTGCTCGCGGAAGAGCGCCTGCCCGAAAGGCCGCGCGTTTCGTCCGCTTCGGGGGAAAGGAAGATAAAGATCAAGGGCCTGTGCTGCGCCAACTGCGGCAGGGAGCTCGAGGAGATACTTAACGGCATAGAGGGCGTTAGCGCCGTGGTCGATTTCATGAACATGACGGTAGTGCTCTCCTGCGAGAGCGAGTACGCCTTCGACAGGGCGGCCGAGGAGATATCGCGCTTCGAGGACGTGGAGATAGTCGACGGCGCGAGCGTGAAGGGCAGGCCCGTCGGCCTGTTCAAACAGCACCTGCGCGAGATTATACGGCTCGCCGTGTCGGTGGCGTTTTTTATCCCCGCAATAATTTTAAGTTTCGCGGGGGGGCGTACGGGCGTCATCGTATCCTATCCGCTGTTTGCCGTGTCGTACCTCTCGGTCGGCTGCGAAGTGCTGCTGAACACCTTAAAAAACATATCCAAGGGGCGCGTGTTCGACGAGAATTTTCTGATGACGGTGGCTTCCGTCGCCGCCATAGTCCTCGGCATCGTTTCGGGCGAGGGGCTGTATGAAGGCGTCGCCGTAATGGTGCTCTATCAGGCGGGCGAGCTGTTGCAGTCGATGGCCGTGGGGTCTTCGCGCAATTCCATAGCCGGGCTGATGGATCTCAGGAGCGAGAGCGCCACCCTTTTAAAGGACGGGCGGCAGATCACCGTCAAGCCTGAGGAGCTCGCGGTGGGCGACGTCGTGCTCGTGAAAGCGGGCGAAAAGATCCCCGCCGACGGCGTGATAGTAAAGGGCGAGAGCTCGCTCGACATGAGTTCGCTCAACGGCGAATCTCTGCCTGCGGACGTAAAGGAGGGGCAGGAGATACTCTCGGGCGCGATAAACGTGTCGAAGGCCATAGAGGTGAAGATAATACGCCGCTACTCCGATTCGGCCGTGGCAAAGATACTCGACCTCGTGGAAAATTCCACGGCAAAAAAGGCAAAGCCCGAAAAATTCATAACAAAATTTGCCAAATACTATACGCCCGCGGTATGCGCGGCGGCGCTCGTCGTGGCGGCGCTCGTCCCGACGATGATATGTGCGGCGAACGGCGCGTTCGTCTGGCCGGTATACGGCGAGTGGATAAAGAGGGCGCTCTCCTTCCTCGTCATATCCTGCCCCTGCGCGCTCGTCATATCCGTGCCCCTTTCGTATTTCAGCGGCATAGGCCGCGCGGCAAAGTTCGGCATACTCGTAAAGGGCTCGACCTGCCTCGACGAGCTCGCCAAAGTCACCGTTGCGGCCTTCGATAAGACGGGCACCCTCACCGAGGGCTCGTTCAGGGTATGCTCTTACAGTTCCGAAGAGGCGCTCCGCCTTGCGGCGGCGGCCGAAAGGTTTTCGTCGCACCCCATAGCGGCGGCGTTTGCTGATATCGGCACCGCGTATGCCGCGGAGGACGCGGAGGAGATAGCCGGCCGCGGCGTGAAGTGCACGGTAAACGGAGCCCCTCTCCTTTGCGGCAACGCCGCGCTTTTGCGGGAGAGCGGGGTGGAATTTGCCGAAACCGACAGCATCTTTACCGTGGTATACGTTGCGTACGGCGGGCGATACGTCGGCGCCGTGGAGATAGGCGACGGCGTAAAGAAGGGCGCGAAAGAGGCGATAGAGGCGCTGCGCGCCGGCGGCGTGAAGTATTGCGCCATGCTCACGGGCGACAGCCTCGTCCGTGCCGAGGCGGTGGCGGAGGAGGTCGGCCTGGACGGCTTCGAGGCGGGGCTGCTCCCCGACGAAAAGCTGGCCGCCGCAGAGAAGCTGAAAGAGCGCGGGAAGCTGCTGTATGCGGGCGACGGCATAAACGATGCGCCCGTGATGGCCGCCGCCGACTGCGCCGTTTCCATGGGCAAGGTCGGTTCGGACGCCGCCATAGAGGCGAGCGACGTCGTGCTCGTGACCGACGACCTCGGGCTGCTCGCCAAGGGCAGAAAGATAGCAAGCGGCACGCGCGCCGTCGTGTTCCAGAACATAGTCGGCTCGCTCGTCGTAAAGCTCGCGGTAATGGTGCTCGGCGTGACGATGGCGGGATTCCCGCTCATAGCCGCGGTGGCCGCCGACGTGGGCGTGATGCTCGTCGCGGTGCTCAACGCCATGCGCGTAAAGCTCATAAAATAAAAAATGGCGCGGCCCGCATTCATCGCGGGCCGCTCCGCTTTTTTGCGTGCCGCCGCGCTCAGAACAGCACGAAGCGGCGTTTTTTTATCACGAGGTAGCAAACGTTGAAGACGAGGTCGGCGGCGATAAGTACCAGAAACACCGCGGCCGCCGCCTTTGCCGCCTTTGGCGGGATCTTGAGTACGAGCTTTTCGAGCAGCGGCCATATCAGCCCCATCGCAAGGGTGATCAGCGCTCCCCACAACAGCGACATGTCGAGGCACACATACCCGAAGAGGTCGCGCCCCGTGTAGCCGTAATCCCACAGCATCACTCCGAACACCTTGTCGAAGAACATGCCGGTAAAAAATTCCACTACCGTGGGTATAAGTGTTACGACGGCGAAATACAGAAGGTACAGCCCCGCGCGGGCCGCCGCGCGCGCGGCGGGAGGCAGACCTTCGGTGCGGGCAAACAGCGGCCTCAGCCTTCCGCCCTTCGGCGTCCCTATTATCAGGTATATCGCCAGGATGCAGCATCCGTATATGGTGCAGAGCGGCAGCGACAAAAAGCCCCTGTCGGTCAGGTCGTTCCAGCGCACGGCAAAGTACAGCGTCTCTCCGCACCAGCCCAAAAAGGAGATGAGCGCAAACAGTATAGTAAGATGGTAAAAATCGAGTTTCCGCCCGGCCGCGCTCCGTGCAGGCGTTTTGTCGTTCATGGCGTTTTTCATTCCGTTTTGACTTTCGTCGGATATTTTGTATCACAGAGTATATCGCTCTGCCGTGACGGAGATATTAAAACGGCGTGAAAAGCCGCTTTTTTTTGTCCGTTTCGGGCGCTTAGGGCCCGGGCGGGGGCGGCGTGCGGCAAAATATCGGCCGTTTTATGCAAAATACTTGATTTTTTACAAAAAAACGATTGTACTTATCGTCCGCGATGTAGTAAAATATTAAACGGATTATCATGCTCGCGCGGCGGTTCGTCTCGCGCGCAAAATTATTTGAAGCATCAAGGAGTTAAAATGGGACTTATAGACTATATACTCGGTTCCGACAGCAGGCAGAGCCTTAAAAAGCTGAACAAGCTGGCTTTGAAGGTCGAGGCGCTGGAGCCGAAGTATCAAGCCATGAGCGACGAGGAGCTCAAGAGCCAGACGGGCGTTCTGAAGACGAGGCTGGCAAACGGCGAAACGCTCGACGATATCATGTTCGACGCCTTCGCCGCCCTTAGGGAGGCAAGCTGGCGCGTGCTCAAGATGAAGCACTTCCACGTGCAGATAATAGGCGGCATCTGCCTTCACCAGGGCCGAATAGCCGAAATGAAGACGGGCGAAGGCAAAACGCTCGTATCCACGTTGCCCGCATACCTAAACGCGCTCACGGGCAAGGGCGTGCACATCGTAACGGTAAACGACTACCTCGCCCGCCGCGACGCCGAATGGATGGGCAAGGTGCATAAGTTCATGGGGCTCACCGTGGGCGTGGTCGTGCCCGGCATGGACGACAGGCAGAAGAAAGAGGCCTACGCCTGCGACATAGTGTACGCGACCAACAACGAACTCGGCTTCGACTACCTGCGCGACAATCTCAAGTCGTCTATCCCCGCCATGGTGCAGCGCGAACTCAACTACTGCATCATCGACGAGGTCGACTCCATACTTATAGACGAGGCGCGCACCCCGCTCATCATTTCGGGCAGGGGCGGCGAGAGCTCCAAACTCTATGAGGACGTGGACAGGTTCGTGCGCACCCTCACCGGCGGGTTCGACGACGACAAGAAGGACGCCGAAAAGGCCGCCCCCGTCCGCCGCAAAAAGGAGCTCGGCAAAGAGGAGAAAGAGGCCGAAGAGCGCCTTGCCGCCATACTCAAAGAGATGGCGGACTGGGACTATATCATAGACCGCAAGGAAAAGTCGGTCACCATAACCGAAAAGGGCGCCGAAAAGGCAGAGCGCTTCTTCGGCATACAGAACCTCGCCGATATAGAGAACGCCGACCTCAACCACCACATACAGCAGGCGCTCAAGGCGCACGAGCTGTTCAAACGCGACGAGGACTACATCGTCTCCAACGACGGCGAGATACTCATAGTCGACGAATTCACCGGCCGCCTCATGCACGGCAGGCGCTATTCCGACGGCCTGCATCAGGCGATAGAGGCCAAGGAGCGCGTAAAGGTGCGCGACGAGAACAAGACCCACGCCACGGTCACCTTCCAGAACTACTTCCGCCTGTACGGCAAGCTTTCTGGCATGACCGGTACGGCAAAGACGGAGGAGGCGGAGTTCCGCACCATCTACTCGCTCGACGTGGTGGAGATCCCCACCAACAGGCCCGTGCAGAGGAAGGACTATGCCGACATGATCTTCTCCACCGTGGAGGGCAAGAAGAAGGCGATAGTAAACGAGATAGTCGAGCGGCACGAAAAGGGCCAGCCGATACTCATCGGTACGGTCACGGTAGACAGGTCGGAGGAGATCTCCAGGCTGTTGCGCCGCAACGGCATAAGGCACAACATATTAAACGCCAAGAACCACGAACGCGAGGCGGAGATAGTCGCCCAGGCGGGCAGGTTCGGCGCCGTTACGATAGCCACCAACATGGCGGGCCGCGGCACCGACATATTGCTCGGCGGCAACCCCGAATATCTCGCCAAAAAGCGCATGAGGGAGGAGGGCTACGACCATGACATGATAGAGGTGGCCATCTCCTATGCCGACAGGGAGTTCAACGAGGAGGAACAGATAGCGCGCGCACGCTACGCCGAGCTCTATTCCAAGTTCAAAGCGGAGACCGACGCCGAAAAGGTGAAGGTGATAGAGGCGGGCGGCCTGTGCATAATAGGCACCGAGCGGCACGAGAGCCGCCGCATAGACAACCAGCTCCGCGGCCGTTCGGGCCGTCAGGGCGACCCGGGCGTGTCGATATTCTTCATCTCGCTCGAGGACGACCTCGCAAAGCGCTTCGGCGGCGAAAAGATAAAATCCATCTACAACACCTTCAAACTCGACGAGGACCAGTGCCTGCAGTCGAAGATGCTCTCGCGCAGCATAGAGAACGCGCAGAAGGCGATAGAGGGCCGCAACTTTGCCATACGTAAGCGCACGCTGCAGTACGACGAGGTGATGAACGAGCAGCGCAAGACCATCTACGGCGAGCGCCTCAAGGTGCTCAGGGGTGAGGACGTGCACGCCCAGATGCTCAAGTATATCCCCGACTATGTGGAAAAGGTGGTCAACGAGACGGTCAACACCGACGCCATGCCCGAAAAGTGGGACGAAAAGGCGCTCAACGACGCGCTCAAAGTCAAAGTGTATCCCGAAGAGTGCACCTTTGAGGTCACGCGCGACATGCTGGAGCGCTGGGACTACGAGCACGCGATAAAGAAGATCTCCAAGGAAGTCACCGCCGCGTACGAGCAGAAGATAATAAACATCAAAAACGAAACGCACGGGCAGGTCGACTATCATCAGATAGAGCGCAACGAGCTGCTGCGTTCGGTAGACCGCAACTGGATAGATCACATCGACGCGATGGACCAGCTCAGAAAGGGCATAGGCCTCAGGGGCTATGCGCAGCAGGATCCCGTTATAGCCTACAAACAGGAGGGCTACGAAATGTTCTCCGAGATGATCGACCGCGTTCAGACGACCACCATATCCCGCTTGCTGAAGGGCAGGATAGTGCGCGTGCGCCCCGGCGCCCTTCCCGGGCAGAGGCCGGCACGGCAGGCTGCTCCCGCACAGGACGCCCCTTCGCAGGGCGCCCCCGCGCAGCAGGAAGCTCCCGCACAGGACGCTCCCTCAGCCGTTCCCGCACAGCAGGCCGCTCCCGCAGCCGTTCCCTCCGTTTCGCGCATGCCGATGCCCTCCGGCGACCTTGCCGTGAGGCCCAAGGAATTCACTCCCAACCCCACGGGCAAACAGGCGCCCATAGTAAAGAAAAAGGAAGTCGGCCGCAACGATCCCTGTCCCTGCGGCAGCGGCAAAAAATATAAAGATTGCTGCTACTGGAAGGACCATAAGTAAGCGGGCCGTCCGTTTTGCGCGGGCCCGTCATGGCGCCCGTAGTTTGCGTAGGTTTGGCCTGCGCCGCACGGCTCATTTGAAAGTTATTGAGATTTATGTTTAAAGCAGACGATTACAGATTAAGGTTAAAATCGCTCTCCGAAACGCTTGCGGAAGCGCGCTACGCCCTCGATATAGACAATATCGGCAAAAAGCTCGACGAACTCAGGGCCGAGCAGGAAAAGCCCGAAGTGTGGAACGACCTCGAAAAGTCCAAGCACATAGGCAGGGAGATATCGCTCATAGAGGGCAAGATCGCCTCTTACAACAAGGGCGAGAGCGCGCTGAAAGACGCGCAGGCCTTCGTCGACCTCATAGAGGAGGCCGACGACGAGAGCCTCGTCCCCGAGCTGGAAAGCATGATAAGATCGGCGGAGGACGACATAGAGGAGATGCGCATAAAGGCGCTTTTGAAGGGCAAGTACGACGCGAACAACGCCATCCTCAGCCTGCACGCCGGCGCCGGCGGCACCGAGGCGTGCGACTGGACGCAGATGCTGTACCGCATGTATCAGCGCTATTGCGAAAAGACGGGGTTCAAGGTGACCGAGCTCGACCGCGAGGACGGCGACGAGGCCGGCATAAAGAGCGTGAGCTTTAAGGTGGACGGCGAAAACGCCTACGGCTTTTTAAAGGCCGAAAAGGGCGTGCATCGCCTTGTGAGGATCTCCCCGTTCGACAGCAACAAGCGCCGCCACACCTCGTTCGCTTCGCTCGAGGTCATGCCCGAAGTCGACGACGAGGGCGAGGTGGGGATACGCGACGAGGATATACGCATAGACGTATACCGCTCCTCGGGCGCGGGCGGGCAGAAGGTAAACAAAACGGAGACCGCCATAAGGATAACGCATTTCCCCACGGGCATAGTCGTCACCTGCCAGAACGAAAGGAGCCAGCTTCAGAACAAGGCGATGGCCTTCCAGTATCTGCGCGCAAAACTCATAGAGCGGCAGATCGCCGAACGCGAGGCCGCCGACGCCGAGCTCAAGGGCGAGATAAAAAAGATAGAGTGGGGCAGCCAGATACGTTCGTACGTGTTCTGTCCGTACACCCTGGCAAAAGACCACCGCACCGGCTACGAGATGACTGACATCCAGGCAGTGATGGACGGCGATATCCAGGGATTTATAATCGACTACCTCAAAAAGACGGGCTGAAAAAGGGGCGTGCACGGCGCGCGCACAAAGGGGACGTTTTATGGCGGCTGACACTACTTCGGAAAAATGTTTCGAGCTCTCGCTCGGAGTGCTCGCCCTGTTCGGCGACATAGAGGAGCGCGCCGAGGCGCGCATGTTGGCGGAAATGCTCACCGAGCAGGCTTCTGCGCTGGGCGCTGCGGTTAACGCCTTCAACTATATGCCTCTGCCCCAAATGCGGGCGGTGCAGGCGGCGGAGCTTATAAGGTGTTCGCAGCAGGTGATATACACGCTCAACCTCGCGCGGCGCGCCGCGCTGTTCGAGGATAAAAAGCTCGCCCGTCTGCTCGCCGTGGCGGTATCGGCGGCAAGGGATATCGGCGCGATGGCCGCCCGACCCGAAGGTTTTCCGCCTTCCGCGCCCGCGGCGGGCGGCATGCCCGACGGGCTGGACATGCCCTACTGAATTTTTCAAGGAGTGCGGCGCGGTTTGCGCCGCATTTGAGTTTTATGTACGATACGAGCAAATTTGTTTTAAAGAGCGAGCCCGTGATCCTGGGCATAGAGTCGAGCTGCGACGAGACGGCGTGCGCCGTGCTGCGCGGCAGGAAGATACTCTCCAACAGAATAATCTCCTCTGCGGCGGAGCAGGCCAAATACGGCGGAGTCGTGCCTGAGATCGCCTCGCGCATGCACACGGAGGCCGTGGACGAGGTGTGCAGGCTCGCCCTTGCGGATGCGGGCATGCGCCCCTCCGACATAGATTGCGTGGCGGCGACTTACGGCGCCGGGCTGCTGGGCGCGCTGCTGGTGGGGCTGTCGTTCGCAAAGGCGTTCGCATGCGTCCTCAACGTGCCCTTCGTGGCGGTGGACCACATACGCGGGCACATAGCGGCGGCATATCTCGACAAGCCCGACCTCGAGCCGCCCTTCGTAACGTTGCTTGCGAGCGGCGGGCACACCGCCGTTTTGCACACCCTTTCGCATACCCGGTTCGAGGTGCTCGGCGGCACCTCCGACGACGCCGCGGGCGAGGCCTTCGATAAGTGCGCGCGCGTTCTCGGATTGCCCTATCCCGGCGGGCCTTCGGTGCAGAAACTTGCCCAAAGCGGCACACCGTGCATCGATTTTCCTTCGGCGCTCGTCAAAAATTCGCAGTCGCTGCGCTTTTCGTACAGCGGCCTGAAAACGGCGGTGATAAACTACTGCCACAATGCCGAACAGCGGGGAGAGCCGCTCCGACGCGCGGACGTGGCGGCCTCCTTTCAGCGCGCGGCGATAGATCCGCTCGTAAAAAAGACGGTGGAGTGCGCGCTGGCAAAGGGCGTTAAAACGGTAACGGCGGGCGGAGGCGTGGTGGCCAACTCCTATCTCAGGAGCTCTTTGAACGAGGCCTGCCTTAAGGCGGGGCTGGAGATAGTGCTCCCCGAAAAAAAATTCTGCACCGACAACGCGGCCATGATAGCTTCGGAGGGGCTCAATCAATACATGGCGGGCAATTTCAGCCCCCTCAGCGTAAACGCGGCAGCGGCCATACCGCTCGGCTGAGGGCGGCGCCTTTCGCGGCGCATTTTTGTTTTTAAAAACGCTTTACATTTTATTTGCGCTCGGCTATAATAATGGCGTACAATTTAATTTTAAAGGCGATAACGGAGGACAATGCCGCAAAGCCGCTCCTCTTTCAGAGAGCCCGCGTAAGGTGCGAGCGGGCAGAGGAACTTTTCGGATATCACCTCCCTGCTTACCTGCAGAAAGCCTCGGCAATTAAGCGGGTACGGGTTCATAGTCCGTCATAACGGTTCGTTACTATGGCAAATAATGGTTTGTTTTGGTGGTATAGCGCATAAAGGCGTCCGAAATAACGGGCGTCTTATTTTTTTGATATGCCGCCGCAAGGAGAGTTATCTATGTACAAGAAGGTGGATACGTCCCTCAACTTCCCCGGAAGGGAAAAGGAGGTAGCCGAGTTCTGGAAAGAGAACGAGGTGTTTGAAAGATCGGTAGAGCAGAACGAGGGCGGGGAGGAGTTTTCCTTTTACGACGGCCCTCCCACGGCCAACGGGAAGCCGCACATAGGGCACATTTTAACGAGGGTGATGAAGGACATAATCCCCCGTTATCAGACCATGAAGGGCAAGCACGTTCTGAGGAAGGCGGGCTGGGATACGCACGGCCTGCCCGTCGAGCTCGAGGTGGAAAAACTGCTCGGCATGGACGGCAAGCAGGATATCGAAAAGTACGGCATAGAGCCCTTCATAAAGCAGTGCAAGCAGTCGGTGTGGAAATATAAGAGCGAATGGGAGCGCATGTCGGAGCGGGTAGGTTACTGGGCCGACATGGAGAACCCCTACGTCACCTACGACGACAACTATATAGAGTCGGAGTGGTGGGCTTTAAAGACCATGCACCGGAAGGGGCTTTTATACAAGGGCCACAAGATAGTGCCCTATTGCCCGCGCTGCGGCACGGCGCTCTCCTCGCACGAGGTGGCGCAGGGCTATAAGCTCGTAAAGGAAAATTCCGTGGTCGCCCGCTTCAAGGTAAAGGGGGAAGAGGGCCGCTATATACTCGCCTGGACGACGACGCCCTGGACGCTTCCTTCGAACGTGGCCCTGTGCGTGAACCCCGACGAGCCCTATGTTGAACTTGAGAGCGACGGCGCGCGCTATATACTCGCGAAGGCGCTTGCGGGCGATTTCTTCGAGGATTATAAAATAATTGCCGAAAAGCCCGGCCGCGAGTGGGAGGGGCTGGAGTACGAGCCGCTTTTTAAAGAGACTTCCGAAGAGGTGAAGCGCATCTCCCCCGCAAACGCAGCGGTAAAGGCGCACTATGTGGTGTGCGACGGTTACGTCACCATGGGCGACGGCACGGGCGTCGTTCACATCGCCCCCGCGTTCGGCGAGGACGACTACAAGGTGGGCAAGCGCTATTCCCTGCCCGTCGTTCAGCTGGTAAACGAGCGCGGCTGCTTCGACGGCCGCTTCCCCGCCCTCGACGGCATGTTCGCCAAAAAGGCCGACAAACTCATAATAGAGATGCTCGAAAAGGCGGGCAGCCTCTTCAAAGTGGTGCCCTTCGAGCACGACTATCCCCACTGCTGGCGGTGCGACACGCCCCTTTTATACTACGCGCGTTCGAGCTGGTTTATAGAGGTCACCAAGGTCAAGGAAGACATAAAGGCCGCCAACCGCTCGGTGAACTGGATGCCCGAGACCATAAAGGAAGGCCGCATGGGCAACTTCCTCGACAACGTCATCGACTGGAGCCTCTCGCGCGACAGGTATTGGGGCACCCCGCTCCCCGTATGGGTATGCCCCGACTGCGGCGAAATAGAGGTGATGGGCTCCAAAAAGGAACTCAAAGAAAAGTGCGGCCTTGCGCCCGACGCGGAGATAGAGCTGCACCGGCCTTACCTCGACGATCTCACCTGCACCTGCCCCAAGTGCGGAGGGAAGATGAAGCGCACGCCGGAAGTCATCGACTGCTGGTTCGATTCGGGCTCCATGCCGTTCGCGCAGTATCACTATCCGTTCGAACACGAGGCGCTCTTCAAAGAGTCCTTCCCCGCCGACTTCATCTCCGAGGCGGTCGATCAGACGCGCGGCTGGTTCTATACGCTGCTCGTGGTAAACACCATACTGTTCGGGGTGGCGCCCTTCAAAAACTGCATAGTGCTGGGGCACGTCAACGATAAAAACGGCATAAAGATGTCTAAACACAAGGGCAACGTCGTCGACCCGTGGACGGTGCTCGACAAGCAGGGCGCCGACGCGGTGCGCTGGTACTTCTATACCTCGTCCGCTCCCTGGCTGCCCTCGAGGTTCTACGAGGAGGCCGTTTCGGAGGCGCAGCGCAAGTATCTGGGTACGCTGTGGAACACCTACGCCTTCTTTACGCTGTATGCCGAGATAGACAAGTACGACCCCTCGGGATACGACCTCAAAGACTGCAAGCTCTCGCTGATGGACAGGTGGATACTCTCCCGGCTCAACACGCTGGTAAAGCTCGTCGACGAGCACCTCGCCCGCTACGAGATAACCGAAAGTTCGCGCGCCGTTCAGGATTTTGCCGACGTGCTCTCCAACTGGTACGTTCGCCGCTGCCGCGACCGCTTCTGGGGCAGCGACATGACCGACGACAAGGCGGCCGCGTATACCACGCTGTATACCGTGCTCGTAACGCTCGCCAAGGTCACCGCGCCCTACACGCCCTTCGTGGCGGAGATGATATACCGCAACCTCGTGCCTCAGTTCTTTAAAGACGCGCCCGTATCGGTGCACCTGTGCGCTTTCCCCGAGGCTGATAAAGAGCTGATCGACGCCGAGCTCGAGCGCGGCATGGAGAGCGTGCTCAACATAGTGGTGAACGGCCGCTCAGCGCGCAACGCGGGCAACATCAAAAACCGTCAGCCCCTTTCGGAGATGGTGGTTGTGAGCGAAAGGCCGCTGGCCCTCTCGGAAGAGGAGAAGGCCATAGTGCTGGAGGAGCTCAACGTAAAGAAAATGACGGTGGCGAGCGACGCCTCCGTTTACATCAGGTATAAATTGAAGCCGCAGCTCAGAACTCTGGGCCCCAAATACGGCAAACAGCTGGGGGCCATCTCCAAATTCCTTGCCGAATGCGACGCCGACAAGGTCGTGGCAAAGATAAAGAGCGAGGGCTCGTACGAGATAGAGGGGTCGGGCGTGCGCCTGCTCCCCGAAGACCTGCAGATATTCACCGAGAGCGCGAACGGCTTTGTCGCTCAGTCCGACAAGGGCGTGACGGTGGCGCTCTCCACCGTGCTCACCGAGGAACTCATCGACGAGGGCGTGGAGCGCGAGATCGTTTCAAAGATACAGAACATGCGCAAGGACGCTGGCTTCGAGGTGACCGACAGGATAGCCGTATACTATACGGCGGAAGGCCGCGCCGCCAAGGTGCTTGCCGCCGCAGGTTTTGCAAAGGATGTTCTGGCCGACCGCATAGAGGAGGGCGCTGGCCCCGCGGACGCGTATTCCAAGGAGCAGAACATCAACGGCGAAAAGGTCACGCTCGCCCTTCAGCGCCTTTGAATTCGGCGCGGGGCGTCCGCGTTTTTGCGCGGGTACGGGCATTTATAAAGTTTTAAAGTAAACCGAGCGGCCGCGCAGGCATAGCCTGCGCGGCCGCTTCATACCTTAAAATATGACAGTGCTCGACCTCAACGACAACGAGAGCGCCACCATAACGGGCATGTTTGCAACGGGCGGCGCAGGTGAGCGGCTGCGCGCGCTCGGCTTCGTGCGGGGCAGCGTGGTCGCGGTGCTCGGCTATTCGCTCTTCAGGAGCAGCGTGCTGCTTGCCTGCGGACCCGTGCGGCTGGCCGTAAGGCGCAGGCTCGCGCAAAAAATAGAGGTGCGCGTATGAAGGTGGTGCTCGCGGGCAATCCCAACGCAGGCAAGACTACGTTGTTCAACAAGCTCACCAAAAGCCGCCTCGCCACCGGCAACTGGCACGGGGTGACCACGCGGCCCGCCTATAAGACCGTGCGCGGCGTCACGTATGCGGACGTGCCCGGCATGTATTCCTTCGGGGGATACTCCATGGAGGAGGGCTGCGCCGCCGAAGAGATCCGCTCCGCCGATATCGTCGTAAACGTCATCGACGGGCTTACGCTTGAAAATTCCCTCTCGCTCACCCGTGCGATAGCGGCGCTGAACAAGCGCACGGTGATATACGTCACCAAACTCAAAGAGCTCGAAAGGCGCGGGGGCGGGCTTTGCGCGGAGCAATTGTCGCGCTTGCTCGGCGTGCCTGTGTTTACTCGTGCGGAGGAGCTGCAAAAATATCTTAGTGCCGCCGGGCGCGGCGGCCATCGGGACGCGCGTTCCGCGCCGTTGCACCGAGTGCAAAAAAATGCGTTGAACGCGGCATATCATGCGGGCGATTGCGCTTTGACCCGTGCCGAAAAGGTGTTTTACAATAGGGGCTTCGCGCTGTTTCTGTTCCTGTTTTTTATAGTTCTTATGTTCTTTCTCGCCTTTTTCCAGGGCATGCCGGGAGAGGCGCTCAAAGGGCTGTGCGAGCGGCTTATCTCGTCGGGGCTGCGCTCAGCGGCGGAGAGCGCCCTGCCTGCGGGCAAGGTGCGTTCGTTGGTGTGCGACGGCATAATAGGCGGCGCGGGCGGAGTGCTCTCCTTCGTGCCTCAGCTTGCCATCCTGTATCTGTTTTTAACGCTTCTGGACGAGAGCGGCGTTATGTCGGCGCTCTCG
>CALVQA010000041.1 GCA_944354725.1 uncultured Clostridia bacterium | reverse complement strand
GGCGCCGACCT
Organism: uncultured Clostridia bacterium; assembly: GCA_944354725.1. Lineage (GTDB taxonomy): Bacteria > Bacillota > Clostridia > Christensenellales > Borkfalkiaceae > Coproplasma. Next base: position 23,549 of record CALVQA010000041.1, on the reverse strand, counting down.
CACCGAAAAGAACATGAAGAAGGCGGCGGAGCTGAAAAATTACATCGATTTCGGAAAGGTGTTCGCGGCGCGCGCGCCCGTGCATCTCGAAGTGGGCTGCGGCAAGGGCGGTTTTGCGTGCGGCATGGCGCGGCTGCATCCCGACGTCAATTTCATCGCGGTGGAAAAGGTCTCCAACGTGATAGTCACCGCGTGCGAGCGCGCAAAGGCGGAGGGGCTCAAAAACCTGCACTTTATCAACTGCCCGGCCGAAGTGCTCCCGCGCTACGTCAGGGAAGGTACCGTGTCACGCATATATCTTAATTTTTCCGACCCGCTGCCCAAGCTCGGCTACGCCGCGCAGCGCCTCACCAACCCTCGCTTTATCGCCGTCTATCGCCGGCTACTGTGCGCGGGCGGCGAAGTGTGGCAAAAGACCGACAACGAGCAGTTTTTTGAATATTCCCTCGCCTCTTTTGCCGAGTGCGGGTGGGAGGCGGGCAGCATATGCCGCGATCTCGCCGCGCATCCGTTCGAGGGGAACGTGATAACCGAACACGAGCAAAAGTTTATGGACGAAGGGCGCAAAATTTTCCGTGCCGTCTATCGTCCCGCGGGCCTAACGGAAGAAGGATGACCTTCATATCCGCGCCGAAACCTTCGGCGCGCAAAACATAAGCCGCGTGCGGCGCGATGTTTTCGCGCCGCACGCGGCTCTTTATGACGACCTTTCGCATGCGCGTCGGACGATGCCTGCCGCGAAAAGGCAAACTCATTTTGCCAGGAGGGTAAATATGGCTTTAACGGCATGCAGCCTGTTTTCGCCCTGGTCGTATACCACGCTGTGCCTGCCGTCTATGACGTCGGCGGTGACCTCAAGCCCGCGCGTCGCGGGGAGGGGGTGCATGAAGACGGAATTGTGCGATGCGTACGACATCAGCCCCGCGTCTACGCGGTAGGGCGCGAGGGCCTGTTTTTCGTCCTCGGATATAGCGGTGTGATAGCGGTAGGCGTTCGTATACACTACGTCGGCGTCGCGCACTGCCTCTACGGGGTTGTCGGTAAAATAAATCTTGCCCGTCTGCTCGGCGGCCTCTATGTTTTCGCGCTTCATGCCGTAGTGGGCGGGGCACGCCACCGAAACGTCCATGCCGCACTTTACCGCGCCTATCACGAACGACGAAGTCACGCTCGTCGCCTTGCCTACGAACGCGAGCTTCACCCCCGCAAGTCCGCCCTTCTTTTCCCATACGGTGAACAGGTCTGATATCGCCTGTATGGGCGCGCAGTCGTCGTTGTGCGAGTTGATTATGGGCATGGAAGATATCGCCGTGAATTCGTTCAGCAGCTTCTTGTTTATCCCTCGCGTGACGAGCGCTCCCACGCCGTAGCGCGAGATAACGTTCACGATGTCCTTTATGTTCTCGCCTGCGTGCATGTCCCTGCCGCTGTAAGGCAGGTCGACGCAGCTCCCGCCCAGCTGGTGCGCGCCTATCTCTATCGCGGAGCGCGTGCGCAGCGATGTGTCGGCGAACAGCATGGCAACGGTGAGCCCGTGCAGTATCCTCGTCTCTTCGTGAGCCTCGAATTTGCGCTTGAGCGTCTTTGTGGCGTACAAAAATTCGAATATCTCCTCGGTGGAGTAGTCCGAAAGCCCTATAAGATGCTTCTTTTCGAGTATGTATGACGGCGAATAACGGTTAATATCCATAATTTTTTCCTCGGATGCGGCGGTATGTCCGCCTGTACGGTTAAAGTATATCACATGCCGCCGCAAATTTCAACTGTTAATTTTTGCTTTGAGAGCGGTCGGACAGTCCCTCTTTTGCGGCGGAAACGCCTGCGCGACGCTCATGCTCCCTGCGCGAATATACGCACCCGCAATAATTCTGGCGGTACAGGCCGTGTTCTCTTGCCAGCTCGCAGCTCCGCAGGTATCCGTTCCGCTTTTTAAAATCGGAATACAGCCATTTTACGCGCAGTCCTTCGGCGAGCCGTTCGCCGACGGCGTTGAGCACGGCCGCGTTTTTCTGCGGGCTTACGGTAAGGGTGGTGGCAAAATAGTCGTAGCCCCCGGATTCCGCCTCTTCGGCGGTGCGCCTCAGTCTCAGCTCGTAACATTTTACGCACCTTGCGCCCCCTTCGGGGGCGTCTTCCAGCCCGCGGCATGCGGCCGAAAATTTTTCGGCCTCGTGGTCGCAGTCGAGCGTGTCGGCCCAGCCCGTCTCCTTTAAAAAGCGGAGCTGTTCCTCTTTGCGCCTGAGGTATTCCTCTTCTTCGATGTTGGGGTTGTAGTAGAACACCGTGATGTCGAAGAGATCTTTCAGTCTTTCCAGGCATGCGGAGGAACACGGGGCGCAGCAGCTGTGCAGCAGCAGCCTCGCCTTGCCGCCGAGCCGGGATATCTGCTCCTGCATGAGTTTGTCGAAGTCGGGCTTGTTCATGCCTAAATTATAGCGTATTCGCCCGCGCAAGGCAATAAAAATATCGTTCGGGCGCAAAATTTGCCCTGATTTTTGCCGCGGCGGCGCCGTGGCGCGCCTCTTTGCGCGCCGCCCGTACGCCCTTTTTTGAAGCGCGGCAAAAAAAGTGGCGCGTTTTAATTGAAAACGCCGCCGTTTTGTGTTATTATTGAATGGAAAAGCAAAACGGGCTCACAGCCTATAAATTCGGGGTGCTTTAATGGCAAACTTAAAACTTGCGGGGGTAAGCAAAATATATCCCTCCGGAAAAATGGCTCTCTTCAACGTGAGTTTTTCCTCGCCCGACGGCGAGTTCATAGTGGTCACGGGCGGGGCTTCGTGCGGTAAATCTACCTTGCTCCGCATAATAGCGGGGCTGGAGGAGGCCACCGCGGGCGACGTGTACATCGGCGACAAGATGGTCAACGAGCTCGAGCCCAAAGAGCGCGACGTGGCTATGGTGTTCGGTTCCAACACGCTCTATCCTTCGCTCTCCGTGGCCGACAATATGGCCTTCGGCCTCAAGATGCGCAACGTGCCCCATGCCGTCGTTAACCGGCGCGTAAAGATAGCCGCCGAAATGCTCGGCCTCTCCGACGTGCTGTATCGCAAGCCCAAGGCGCTCACCTCGGCGCAGCGCCTTCTGGCGACCTACGGCAGGGCCGTCGTAAGGGAACCCAAGGTATATCTGCTTGACGACCCTCTCGCCGGCCTCGACGAAAAGCTGCGCGAAAGGATGCGCAGCGTGCTCATAAACCTTCAGGCGCGCGTAAAGGGCACATTCGTGCTCGCCACCAAGAACATATCCGACGCGATGAGCATGGCCACCAAGATAGTGGTGCTTAAAGACGGCTTCGTGCAGCAGGTGGATTCTCCCCGCAACCTGTACGACTACCCGGCAAACGCGTATGTGGGCTTCTTTGTGGGCAGCCCCACCATGAACTTTATAAGGCGCGCCTCGGTCGAGCGCGAAAACGGCGTCGTTTACTGCGTATTCGACGATAAAAAGCTGCCCGTTCCCGAAAATATTTCGGCCCGCTGGCCTTCGCTCGGCGAATACGTCGGCACGGGCAAACAGGTCACCTTAGGCATCCGCCCCGAGGACATATCCGTCGACGGCGAGGGCGCGCAGTTCTCGGGCACGGTGTGCGGCGGCGATACCGTCGGCGGCAGGAGCCTTGCCGAGATAGACGTGTCTAAGAACGTCAGCCTCACGGTGTTTTGCGAAAAGGCGGAGAAGGGCGCGGCCCATTCGCTCGCGATAGATCTTTCCAGGCTTTACGTTTTCGACGGCGAAACTCAGCTCACCCTCCTTTCGCGCGACGGGGGCTACGTCCCCGACGCAAGGAACGTCGACGCCGGTTTCGTTCCGCTCACGCGCGGGGAGACGGAGGAGAGGATACGCCAGTTTACGCCTCCCCCGGCCGAAAAGGGGAAAAAGCGCCGCTGAACGGGCCTTCGGGCGCAAAGCATGATCACGTAGTGCCGCGTTTACCGCGGCATTAATTTTCTGCCCGCGCGTCTGCGCGGATAAAAGCGGGCGCGGCTTCGACGTGCGGGGCGCTCTGCCCCGTCGCATCGATCTTCTTTTTTTAAGGTAACGTCATGTGGGATACCGTTTGGGACGCGTGCCTCGATACTCTCAAGGTCGTCCCGTTCATATTTATAATCTATGTCCTTATAGAGCTGCTCGAGCACAAAACTTCCTTTTCGCAGGACAGGGAGAGGTTGCAGGGCGATCTCGCGCCGCTCATCGGCGCGGCGACGGGGATAGTCCCGCAGTGCGGTTTTTCGGTGATGGCGGCAAAACTGTACGACAAGGGGCTTATCCGCACGGGCACCCTGCTCGCCGTATTTCTCGCCACCTCCGACGAGGCGCTCATAATCCTGCTGTCCACCGGCTCTCACGCCTCCGCGATAGTGCCGCTCGTGGCCATAAAGCTGGCGGTGGCGGTGCTCGTCGGCTATGCCGCCAACCTCATCCTTCCCGACAGCGGCTATGCGGCAAAATCGCTCGTAAAGGAGGACGTGCACGCCTTTTCATGCGGGCGCGAGCACGAGGGCAAGTCGGAGCTCGAGCTCTACCTTGCAGACCCGCTGCTCCATTCGCTCAAGATATCGCTCTACCTGCTCATAATAAACATAGTCCTCGGCTGCGTCATATATTTCGTGGGCGAAGACAGGATAGCTTCGCTTATAATAGGCGGCCCCTATCTTCAGCCGCTCATCACGTCGGCGATAGGCCTCATACCCAACTGCGCGTCCAGCGTCATAATCACCCAGACTTACGTCAACGGCTTCATGACGTTCGGCAGCTGCGTGGCGGGATTGTGCGCCAATGCCGGGCTGGGCTTCGTGGTGCTGCTCAAAAACACGAAAAAGCTCGGGCGCAACATACTGCTCATAGCCGCGATCTATGCCATAAGCGTGGCTGTGGGGATAGTCATCAATTCCGTTGCCGTCCTCATGGGGTAAAAAGTTTTAAAGCGGGCGCAAAATTGCCGTTTTTTGCCGTTCAAACGTTTGACAATCGCGATTTTTCTCTGCTATAATACAAAAGCTCGGTCGAACGGGCAAGTAACTGCTCAGGCGAAGGAGGGTTGAGAAGCTGTGTCTACGATAAGAGTCGGAGAGAACGAGTCGGTAGAGAGCGCTATAAAAAGGTTCAAAAGAAAGTGCTCGCGCGACGGTATAATCGGCGACCTTCGCAAGAAGGAGTTTTACGAATCTCCTTCGGTAAAGCGCCGCAAAAAGGCCGAAGCGGCAAGAAAACGCAATAAGAACTAAGCTTAAAAGGTCTGGCTGACGCGATGTCGGCCGGGCTTTTTCATTTTATTTTGATGTCGTCTTTTGGCGCAAAAGGAGTTATTATGGAAACCATAAAATCGATGGCACGTCAGGCAAAACAAAGGCTTAAAAATAACTTCTGGGAAAACTGCAAGACCGACCTCGAACAGGGCGAGATGCAGGCGAAGAATCTCGGGCTGAACGAAAGCAAAGTCAAAAGCTATATCGGCAGCAGGGTGCAGCGCGAGATCAAGGGCGAGGCGCCCGACGCGTTCTATCTTAAAGTCAAGGCCATGCTCGACGAATTCGGCGAGGTGTCCGACGCCATAGGCCGCCTTACCGATAAGGAGAGGTACGCCTCGCTCAGCTACGAAGAGCGGCAGCGCTACAATCTGGAGCTCTCGACAAAATATCTCGCCGCGCTCGAGCGCTACCGCAAAGAAAAGGATATGCCCGTGTGAGCGGCGCGGGGCGGGAGTTTGCGCGGCGCGCAAAATTTTTGCGCGCCGCGCGCTTTGTCCGGCTCAAAAAATTGTGTTTTGCCCGCCGCCGTGATATAATGTTGCGGTACGGTATACCAAGATGGATGAATTGCTTAAAAGTTTGAACGAAGAACAGATAAAACCGGTGTGCGACACCGAGGGCGCGGTGCTCGTGCTCGCGGGCGCGGGCAGCGGCAAAACGCGTGTCCTCACTTCGCGCATCGCCTACATATTGGAGCGCGGCCTCTCCTCGCCGCAGGGCATCCTCGCCATAACCTTCACCAACAAGGCCGCCGCCGAAATGAAGGAGCGCGTGCGCCTCGTTTGCGGCGACGTGTCGGGCATGTGGATATGCACCATCCACTCCATGTGCGTGCGCATACTGCGCATGTTCACCGCCGAAGCGGGGATAAAGCCCGATTTTTCCATATACAGCGAAACGGAGCGCAAAAACATAATAAAAAAGTGCCTTAAAGAGCTCGACTTCGACGACGACAAAATGCTCAAAAACAGCAAATTCCACATAGCCAACGCCAAGATGCTCGGCCTCGAACCCGACCAATACGCGCGCAAGTTCGAGCATGAGAGGAACATCTGCGACTATGTGCGCGTATACGAGCGCTATGAAGAGCGCTTGAAGCAGAACAACGCGCTCGATTTCGACGACCTGCTGCTGTATGCCCGCAGGCTGCTGCGCGCGGACGGCGAGGTGCGCGACTATCTCTCCGACAGGTTCAAGTACGTGCTCGTGGACGAGTTCCAGGATACCAACGCCGTGCAGTACGACATAATAAAGCTGCTGTCGGGCAGGCACGGGAACCTCTTTTGCGTGGGCGACGACGATCAGTCGATCTACGGCTGGAGGGGCGCGGAGATAGAAAACATCTTAAAGTTCGACAAGGATTTCCCCGAAGCCAAGGTGTATAAGCTCGAGCGCAACTACCGCTCCACGGGCAGCATTTTAAAGCTCGCCAACGAGATAATAAAAAACAACGCCGGCCGCCGCGGCAAAACGCTGTGGACGGACGAGGCCGAGGGCGTGAAGCCGCAGTATTTTGCCGCCGAGGACGAACTTTCCGAGGCGCTTTTCGCCGCCCGCACGATAAACGACCTGGTGCTCACGGGCGGCTATAAGTTTTCCGACTTTGCCATACTCATGCGCATAAACGCGCTCACCCGCTCGTTCGAGCAGGAATTCAACAAATACAACATCCCCTATAAGGTGTTCGGCGGCCTCAAGTTCTTCGAGCGCAAGGAGATAAAGGACGTGCTCGCATATCTTCGGCTCATCGCCAACCCCTATGACGACGAGGCCCTCTCCCGCATAATAAACGTGCCCCGCCGCGGCATAGGCGCGCGCACGCTGGAGACGATGGACGCTTACGCCAAAGAGCGCGGGCTCTCGCTCTACGATGCCGTGCTCGACTGCGACGAACTTGACCTCAATGCGGGCGCAAAGGGCAAGCTGCGCGATTTCGGCGCGCTCATAAAGGGGCTCGTCATCGCCTCGCTCGAAAGCCCCGTAAATTCGCTCGTGCGCGACGCTATAGCCGTCTCCGGCCTGAAGGAGGCGTATGACGACGAGAACGACCTCGCCAACGTGGAGGAATTCGTCGCTTCGGTGGACGATTACGCCCGCCTCAATCCCGAGGCGACGCTGAGCGAATACTTGAGTCAGGTCACTCTGTATTCCGACACGGACGAGATGGACGAGAGCGACTACGTAACTCTCGCCACCATCCATTCGGTGAAAGGGCTGGAGTTTCGCGCCGTGTTCATCGCCGGGCTGGAGGACGGCATAATGCCCTCTTCCCGCGCCGAAAGCGAGGGGCGCGAGCTGGAGGAAGAGCGCAGGCTGATGTATGTTGCCATAACCCGCGCGGAGGAGAGGCTGTACCTCACCCGCGCCAAGGAGCGCAACCTCTACGGCAGGCGGGAGCGCACGGCGATGTCGCGCTTTTTAAAGGAGCTCTCCTCGTCGCTCGGGCTCAAAGACACCGCCGTGTACTCGGGAAACAGATATTCCTCGGGCGGCCGCTATTCGGGCGATTTTTACGGCGAAAGGCGCGGAGTATACGGCTACGGCGGGTCGGAAGAGCCGAAAGAGAGGGGGTATTCCCGTTCGCTATATTCTGCCGACGAGGAGTTCGCCTCCCGTCCCGCGAGCTATGCGAGCCCCGCAAGTTCGTTCTCTTCGCGGCCGTCGCCCGCGCAGGGTCCCGCACGGGGCGGAAAGTATTCGGTCGGCACAAAGGTGCGCCACGCAAAATTCGGCAACGGAACGGTGGTTGCCGTAAGGAACGGCGGCGCCGTGATAAACGTTGCGTTCGAAGGGCAGGGCATAAAGGAACTTTCGGCCTCGCTTGCCCCTTTGACTATAATAAATCAATAAGGTCCGGCGGTGTATATGATGGACAGAATGCGCGAACTTGTCGATAAACTCAATAAATGGGCGCACGAATACTATGTGCTCGACGCCCCCTCCGTGCCCGACAGCGAATACGACAGGTATTACGACGAGCTGAGGCGGCTGGAGGAGGAGAGCGGGCGCGTGCTGCCCGACAGCCCCACCCGCCGCGTGGGCGGCGAGCCGCTCAAGGCCTTTTCCCGCCATGCCCACATAGCGCGGCTGTATTCGCTCGACAAGGCGGTGACCGGGGACGAGCTCTCCGCCTTTTTTACCCGCGTCGGAAAGGTCGTGCCGAAGCCGCAGTTCACCGTCGAATACAAGTTCGACGGCCTCACCATGTGCCTTACCTACCGTGGCGGCAGCTTCGTGCGCGCCACCACGCGCGGCAACGGGGTGGAGGGCGAGGACGTAACCGCACAGTGCCTCACGATAAAGTCGTTCCCTCTCTCCATATCGTATAAGGGCACGGCGGAGGTAAAGGGCGAGGCGGTGATACGCCTCAGCGTGCTGGACGAATACAATAAAAGCGCGGCGGAACCGCTCAAAAACGCGCGCAACGCCGCCGCCGGCGCAATACGCAACCTCGACCCCTCCGTAACGGCGAAGCGCCGCCCCGAGATATATTTTTACGACATAAATTACATGGACGGCGATATGCCCGCCACCCAGGAGGAGTGCTTCGGCTGGCTCGAAAGGGAGGGGTTCAAGGTGTTCCCCTTCCGCCGCCTGTGCTCGGGCGAAGAGGAGGTGCGTGCCGCCATCGACGAGATAGAGGTGGGCAGGCGCAACATAGACGTCCTCACCGACGGCGCCGTTATAAAGCTCAACGACATCGCCGCGCGCAAAGTTCTCGGCTCAACCGACAAATTCCCCCGCTGGGCGATCGCCTATAAGTTCGAAGCCGAGGAGTGCGTCACCGTCGTGCGCGACGTGCGCTGGCATGTCGGCCGCACGGGCAAGCTCACGCCGCTTGCTGAGCTCGAACCCGTGGAGCTCGCCGGGGTAACGGTGCGCCGCGCGACATTGAACAACTTCGGCGACATAATCAAAAAGAAGGTAAAGCGGGGCAGCAAGGTGCTCATCCGCCGCTCCAACGAGGTGATACCAGAGATACTTGGCACCGTCGAACACACCGAGGGCAGTTCGGACGTCGTAAGGCCGACTGTCTGCCCGTTCTGCGGGACGCCGCTCGTCGAAGTCGGCGCCAACATATTTTGCCCCTACAGGCTGTGCCGTCCGCGCATCGTGGCAAAACTCGCACACTTTGCCTCTAAGGGCGCCATGGATATAGAGGGATTTTCCGAAAAGACTGCCGAGCAGCTCCACGACAGGCTGGGCCTGAACAATGCCTCCGAGCTGTACGCGCTCACCGCCGAAAAGCTCTTGTCGCTCGAAGGTTTCAAAGCAAAGAAGGCCGAAAATCTGCTCGGCGCAATACAAAAGAGCCGAGACGTCGCCCTCGATAAATTTATCTACGCTCTCGGCATGGAGGGCGTCGGCAAAGTGGCGGCGGCAGACCTCGCGGCCGCGTTCGGCGGCATGGAGAGGCTGCGCGCGGCTTCCAAGGAGGAGCTGCTCTCGCTCGACAATATAGGCGAAGTCACCGCCGAGGCGATAGTCGGCTGGTTTAAAGACGGACAGAACGCCGCAGAACTTGACGCGCTGCTCGCATGCGTAAAGCCCCGCGTCAAAGTGCGGGAGGAGGGGGGCGTCCTCTCCGGGCAGTTCGTCGTTTTAACGGGCACTCTGCCCACGTACAAGCGCGGCGAGGCTCAGGAACTCATCGAAAGGAACGGAGGCGTGTGTCAGTCGTCCGTGACGGGCAAGACCACTCTCGTTCTGGCGGGCGAGGCCGCGGGCGGCAAGCTCGAAAAAGCTGAAAAGCTCGGCATAAAAATAATCGACGAATCCGAATTCAAAGCCATGCTCGGCTTGAATTGATGCATGGTCGCATAAAACGGGCGGCGGGCGCGCAAATTTTGCGCGCCCGCCGCCCGTTTTGCAGGTTTCATTTTTTATCTTCGTGCTTTTTGCTTCCGTTTTGTTTGTATTCCACGCTCGCGGCGGTCACCAGGTAAACGGCCTTGGCGCCCGCTATCGTAAGTTCGCGGCACGCCTCGTCCGCGGTGGCGCCCGTGGTCAGAACGTCGTCGGCAAGCAGCACGGTCTTGTCTTTAACGCAGCTTTTGTCGCGTATTTTATAGCACGCCTTAAGGTTTTGCAGCCGCTCTGCCTTGGTTAGACCCTTCTGCTCGGCCGTTTCTCTCTTCTTCTCCAGTGGCGAAACTACGGGTATGCCCAGTTTTTCGCCCAAAACCTCGGCAAGCAGCTCGCCCTGATTGTATCCGCGCTCCCTTCGCCGTTTTTTGGTTATCGGCACAAAAGTCACGCAGTCGCAAGCGGGCAGCGTCTTTGCCTTTTCCGCCATCAGCGTCCCGAGGTATTCCTTCAGATAGCTCGCCCCGTTTTTGAATTTGAGCACAAGTTTGGCGCCTCCGTCCGAATATATCAGCGCCGACGCCGCCTTTTTGAATTTCGGCGCGTCTGCCTTGCATTCCGTGCATATTTCGGGACGCGCCGTCCTTCTGCCGCACACGGGGCAAACCGTTTTGTCGTTGAACTCAACGGTGGGAGCGCACCTGCCGCAAAAGTGCCCGCCGTCGAATATCTCTGCGCCGCATAAGTCGCATGTTATGTTTTGCGGGAACAGCTTGTCGCGTGCGGTTTTTAAAAATTTCCTGATATCCATTGTACTATGTCAGACATAAATACGTATATTTTGGTTGTTTTTGCCCGTTTTGCGGTTAAGGCCATAAAGGGCCGCCTTCGTAGAGGCCGCCCGCCTGAGCGCGGCCGGCGTTCGCGTCAGTGAAGATATCTCTTCAGGTCGTCCACTCTGTCGAGCCTCTCCCACGGCAGGTTCGGCTTTCCGAAGTGCCCGTATGCCGCGGTGCACAGGTAGATGGGTCTGCGTAGCCCGAGCGTCTCTATTATCGAATAGGGGCGCAGGTCGAATTCGCGCACAATGATGTCGGATATATCGCCGTCGGAAAGTTTGCCCGTGCCGTAGGTGTTCGCGAATACCGAAACGGGGGTGGATACGCCTATCGCGTATGCCACCTGGAGCTGTATCTCGTCGGCGAGCCCCGCCGCTACGATGTTCTTGCATACGTACCTTGCCATGTATGCGGAGGAGCGGTCGACCTTCGTCGGGTCCTTGCCCGAAAACGCGCCGCCGCCGTGCGCGCACCTGCCGCCGTAGGTGTCGACTATTATCTTTCTGCCCGTGAGCCCGCTGTCGCCTTCGGGGCCGCCTATCTCGAACCTTCCCGTGGGGTTGATGTAGTATTTGGTGCGCTCGTCGAGCAGTTCTCTGGGAATGACGCTCTCTATGACATATTTTTTTATGTCCTTTCTGAGCATGTCCTGATACACGTTTTCGTTGTGCTGGGCGGAGACGACCACGGCATCTACGCGCACGGGTTTCCTGCCGTCGTATTCCACGGTCACCTGCGTTTTGCCGTCGGGGCGGAGGTAGGGCAGCAGGCCGCATTTTCTCACGTCGGCGAGCCGTTTTGCCATTTTATTTGCCAGCGACGCGGTGAGCGGCATGTATTCGGGCGTCTCGTTGCAGGCGTATCCGAACATCATGCCCTGGTCGCCCGCGCCTATAAGGTCGCCCATCTCTCCGCCGGAGCGGTTCTCGAGCGAGCTGTCCACGCCCATGGCTATGTCGGGGCTCTGCCTGTGCACGGCAAGCGTTATCTTGCAGTTGTCTGCGCGGAAGTTGCCGAACGTGTAGCCGACTTTCGCCATTATGTCGCGCGCTATCTTTTTGTATTTGATCTTTGCCTGAGTGGAGACCTCGCCCATTATGAGTATCTGGTTGTAGGCCGCGCAGCACTCTATCGCGCAGCGGGCCATCGGATCTTCTTTGAGCACTTCGTCCAAAATGCCGTCGGAGATCTGGTCGCACAGTTTGTCGGGGTGGCCTTCGGTGACGCTTTCGCTTGTAAAAAGTTTTTTCATGGTCTTCCTGTATGTAAATAAAATTTTCAGCAAAATAAAGGCTCCGCACCGCGGAGCCTGAAACATCGCATATTCTCCCCATCGGTACGGCATTAGCACCTTGCATGGCAGGTTGCTGTGTGGTCGCAGGGCCGTTCCCTCACACACTCTTTATAGGTTGTGCAAAGAGTATATCACCGCCAGCCCGTTCTGTCAAATAAAAAGCCGACTTTTATTGCATTCCCGTTCAAAATATTGTATAATGCAGTCATGAATTGTTTCCGGTGCCCCGTTTCGTGCGGAGCCGACCGCTCGAAGGCGAGCGGCGCGTGCTCGGTAAGCGGGCTCAAAATAGCAAAATACTATCTGCACCCGTTCGAAGAACCGCCCATATCGTTCAAAAACGGCAGCGGCTGCATCTTTTTTTGCGGCTGTCCGTTAAAGTGCCGCTTCTGCCAGAATTTCGAGGTGTCGCGCGCAACGCGCGGGAAAGACGTCTCGCCCGCGATCCTCGCCGATATCTTCAAAGAGCTGGAGGACGCGGGTGCCGACAACATCAACCTCGTCAACCCCACGCACTATCTTCCGGATATCGCGGAGGCGATGTCGATTTACCGCCCGCGCATACCCGTCGTATACAACACTCACGGCTATGAAAAGCTCACATCGCTCAAGGCGGCGTCGGAGTTCGTCGATATCTGGCTGCCCGATTTAAAGTTTATAAGCCCCGATATGGCGGCCCGCTACACGGCGCGCGCCGACTATGCCGATTACGCCCTGCCCGCCGCCGAGTTCATGGCGCAAAAGGCGCCTGTTTTCGACGGGGAGGGGAAGATGCTGTCGGGCTGCATAATACGGCACCTCATCATGCCCATGGGCGTGGAAGATTCGGTGAACGTGGTAAAATTTGTCGCCGCGCTGCCACGCACGGTGTACTTCAGCCTCATGAGCCAATACACGCCCTGCGGCGACATATCGGGCCTGCCCGAGCTTGCCCGAAAAATAACCGCGCGCGAATACAGAAAGGTGCTCGAAGCGGTGGAGGCGGCGGGCCTCGAAAACGTGTTTTTGCAGGAGCGCGGGAGCGCGAAAGACGCGTATGTCCCAAAGTGGGACTGGTGACTTTTTTGTAAAAGAACTTTGCCCCGCGTTTTTGCGGGAGCGTTCCCGTGCCGCTTCGCGGCGCAGATATTTGGATTATGCTTGTAACATTCGATTCCGTAAATTATTCATATGTGGGCGACCCTGTACTCAAAGAGGTCGCGTTCACCGTAAACGAGGGCGAGCGCGTGGGCATCGTCGGCGAAAACGGCGCGGGCAAGACCACGCTTTTAAAGCTCGTCTGCGGGGAGCTTCAGCCCGAAAGCGGCTCCGTCCAAAGAAAGAACGGCGTTTCCGTCGGCTTTTTGCGGCAGACGGGCGGGCTCGAGTCGGACGGCACCGTGTATTCGGAGATGCTGCTCGCCGTAAAGCCGCAGCTCGACGCCGTCGCCCGCCTTTCCGAGCTTTCGGCGCGCCTCTCCGCGGCGGAGTACGGCGGCGCCGAATATGTGCGCCTTTCCTCCGCGTACGAATCTCTGGAGAGGTATATAGCCGCGCACGACTGCTACAATGCCGAGCTGCGCGTAAAAACGGTGCTGGGCGGCATGGGTTTCGGCGGGCTGTACGGGCAGAAGATATCCACCATGTCGGGCGGGGAAAAGACGAGGCTCAAGCTCGCCCGCCTTCTTCTCGAGCAGCCCGACCTGCTCCTTCTGGACGAGCCCACCAACCATCTCGACATAAAAACGCTCTTCTGGCTGGAAGATTACCTCGCCTCATTCCGCGGGGCGGTCATGGTCGTCTCGCACGACAGGTATTTTCTTGACCGCGTTGCGTCGCGCATACTCGAAACGGAGAACGGCAGGGTTTATTCCTACCGCGGCAACTATACAAAGTATAAAGCGCTCAAAGCCGAGCGCGTCGCGCTCGAGCGGCGCGAATACGAAAAGCAGCAGGAAGAGCGCGCCCGCCTCAAGGACTATGTAGACAGGAACATCGTGCGCGCCACCACGGCAAAGTCGGCGCTCTCGCGCGTGAACAGGCTGGAGAGGATGGAGGTCCTCGAACGTCCCTTCGTCCCGCCCGCTCCGCCGCGCTTCAGGTTCTCCTTTCCCGTAAACACGGGCGAGTTCGCGCTCGAAGTCAGAGACCTTGCGCTCTCCGTCGGCGGCAAACCGCTCTTTTCGGGCGCCGGCTTCAAGCTGAAGAGGGGCAGAAAACTTGCGGTGACGGGCGAAAACGGCACCGGCAAATCGACTTTTTTAAAGCTGATAGCCTCTGGCGGGAATGCGGGCTGCATCCTCGGCAGGTTCGCGCGCGTGGCCTATTACGACCAGGAGAACGCCAACCTCAACTGCGGCAACACCGTGCTTTCGGAGCTGTGGGAGAGGCACGTCGCCTCGTCGCAGACCGACGTGCGCGCCCGCCTGGCCCGCTGCGGCCTGGGCGCGGACGACATGGACAAGACCGTGGGCGAACTTTCGGGCGGCGAACGCGCCAAGCTCGCCCTCTGCGTGCTGGAGGCGGAGGAGGGCAACGTGCTCCTTCTGGACGAGCCGACCAACCACCTCGATCTGCCCGCGCGCGAGAGCCTGGAGCGCGCGCTGAAGGAGTTCGAAGGCACCCTCATATTCGTTTCGCACGACAGGTACTTCATCACCGCGCTCGCCGACTGCATCGCCGAAATAGAGGACGGCGTCCTCAACTTTGCCGAATGCGGCTACGAGGACTACCGCAGCGCCAAGGCAAGGCGCGCCGCCGAGAAGCGCGCCGCCGAGGAGGAGGCGGCAAGGCGCGTGCATGCCGCGGCCGTGAGCGAGAGCTACCGCTCCAAAAAGGAGCGCGCGGCCGAAGTCGCCGCAAGGGAGCGGATAAAGAGGATAGAGGCCGAGATCTCGGAGAGCGAGAGGAGGGAGGAGGAGATATCCGCCCTGCTTGCCGATCCCGCCGAGACTGCCGACTACCGCCGCGTGGAGCAGCTGTGCGCCGAGCTCGACGGGCTAAAAAAGCGGCAGGAAGAGCTGTATCTCGAATACGAAAAATTGCTTTGAAAATTGCGGCGCTCTGCCGCAAGAGGAACCGACAATGGAAAAAAATCAGAACAAAGAGCAGGAAGAGGCCCGGCGCGAGCAGGAGCGCGAGAGGGAGCGGAGCGTCCGCCACACCATATCGGCGGAAGAGACGTTCACCCTCGCCAAGGACGTGTTCGACCTGCGCTGCTTCTTTAAAAACATATATTCCAACCGCGCCGTGATAGCGCGCAGGCTCAATCTGTTTTCGCTGATATGCAGTCTGGTGTTCACGATGATATATACGGGCTACGCCGTATATTCCATCCTCACCGACAAAATAATTTCCGCGGGGCTGGAGATAGCCATATACGGCATGCTCGGCATATACGCGGTGTTCGTCGTGCTGCTCGTGCTCGTCTCGTCGTTTGCCGGCGAGGCGACCACAAAAACGGTGAAAAAATACAATAAGGCGCTCGCCGTCTTCCGTCTGTGCATACGCGTCGTGTCTATAGCCATGGCAATAGTCGCGCTCGCGATAGGCTCGGGCGAGGGCACGGGGCCGCTGCACGTCGCGCTCGAAACGGTGCTCGTGATATTCTCCGTGCTCATAATAATAGTGCAGGCCATCCCGCTCGTTTTCGGCGGATTTTCCAACATAGCGCGCTGGGCGATAGCCCCCGCAAAGGGCAAGACCCGCTTTTCGGTGGTGCTTTTGGAGTGGTACGAGCTCGTCCGCAAAGGCGTAGACACGATGCGCTCGACCAGCAAGATATCCCCCCGATACGTCGACGAGATCAACCGCTGCATAGACAACTGCCTCATCCCGTCGCTCGGCAAAAAATACATAACTTCCATCGACGCGAAAACCATCTACTCCACGGTGGACGCCGCCCCGGCCGAGCTGAGAGAGATAGCCGAGGGCATCTTCAAGCGGGTGTTCGACTACGCCGAGGAGTGCGGCTACGTCAATCACAATCCCACGCGTGCCATGGAGCTGGAGGACAGGCTCGACGAGGAGGAGAAAAAACCTTCCCGCACAATAAAATCCCGCCTCATGCGCATAGGCAAAAAGCTGGGCAAATCGATAGTAAAAAGTTACCTCGACGGCGAGGAGAACTGATAGAAGCGCAAAAAATAGCGGAGGGCAAAATCTGCCCTCCGCTATTTTTTGCGCGCGGCGCGCCGCATGCCTTCGGAGCGCGCCGCTCAAAAATATCAGAATTTCGTGAGTTTGAAGAGGTATCCCTCGAGCTCGTCCGTCTTTATCCTTATCTGTTCCATGCTGTCGCGGTCGCGCACGGTTACGGTGCCGTCCTCGAGCGTTTGGAAGTCGACGGTTATGCAGCAGGGGGTGCCTATCTCGTCCTGCCTGCGGTAGCGCTTGCCTATGGAGCCCGTCACGTCGTATGTCACCGAAAAGCTCTTCGCAAGTTCCGCATGCAGTTCCTGCGCCTTTTCGGCGAGGTTTTTCTGCAGGGGGAGGACGGCGGCCTTATAGGGCGCGAGGAAGGGGTGCAGGTGCAGCACGGTGCGCACGTCGTTTTTGGCCTCGTCCAGAACTTCCTCGTCGTATGCGTCGGTGAGGACGGCGAGCACCATCCTCTCCACGCCCAGAGAGGGCTCTATAACGTAGGGTATATATTTTTCGCCGCTTACGGGGTCGGTGTACTCCATGCTCTCGCCGCTCTCGTTCTGGTGCTGCGTGAGGTCGTAGTCCGTCCTGTCGGCAACGCCCCAAAGCTCGCCCCAGCCGAAGGCGAAGTTGTATTCGAAGTCGGTCGTCGCCTTGGAATAGAAGCACAGCTCCTCTTTGGAGTGGGCGCGCAGGCGTATGTTCTCCTCGGTAAGGCCGAGCGAGAGCAGCCAGTTTTTGCAGAAGTTCTCCCAGTATTCGAACCATTCGAGGTCGGTGCCGGGCTTGCAGAAAAATTCCAGCTCCATCTGCTCGAATTCGCGCACGCGGAAAATGAAGTTGCCGGGCGTTATCTCGTTGCGGAAGCTCTTTCCTATCTGACCTATGCCGAAGGGCACGCGCATGCGCGCGGCGCGCTGCACGTTCTTGAAGTCTACGAATATGCCCTGCGCCGTTTCGGGGCGGAGGTAAACGGTGTTCACCGAATCTTCGGTGACGCCCTGGAAGGTCTTGAACATGAGGTTGAACTTTCTTATGGAGGTAAAGTCGCTCTTGCCGCAAACGGGGCACACTATCTTGTGCTCGGCTATGAACGACTCCATCGCGTCGTTGTCCATGGCCTCCACTTTAACGTCCAGGCCGTGCTTTTTGCAGTAATCTTCTATCAGGTTGTCGGCGCGGTGCCTCGTCTTGCAGTTCTTGCAGTCCATTAGAGGGTCGGAAAAGCCGCCTATGTGGCCCGACGCCTTCCAGGTGCGAGGATTCATGAGTATGGCGCAGTCGAGCCCGGTGTTGTAAACGTTCTCCTGCACGAATTTTTTCCACCACGCCCTCTTTATGTTGTTTTTCAGTTCCACGCCGAGGGGGCCGTAGTCCCAGGTGTTGGCAAGCCCGCCGTAAATCTCGCTGCCGGGGAAAATGAAGCCCCTGTTTTTGCAAAGCGCCACAAGTTTGTCCTGCGTTACGGCTCTCTTCTTTTCTGCCATAAGATTTCGTTCTCCTGTATTTTGTGATTACACATAGATTTTAGTAAAAAAGAGCGGTTAAGTCAAGCGATTGCGCGCCCCGCGCCCCGCCAAACGCCGCCCGCGCAAAAAATTTGCCCGCTTTTTTAAAAAAGGCAAAAAAACTATGTACTTTGCCCCGCCATGTGTGCTATAATCTTGTATACAATAACCAAAAAAATACAAATCGTGAAGGTGCGCAAATGTTATCGGATATCGAAATCGCCGAAAGCTGCGTCATGCAGCCGATCACCCGCATTGCCGCTAAGCTCGGCCTCAGCGAGGACGAACTGGAGCTCTACGGCAGGTACAAGGCAAAGATAAACCTCAACAAGGTCGCCCCCAAGGCGAAGCTCGTGCTCGTGACATCCATAAACCCCACCGCCAGCGGCGAGGGCAAGACCACCGTGTCCATCGGCCTTGCCGACGGCATGGCTAAGCTCGGCAAAAAGGTCTGCCTCGCCCTGCGCGAGCCCTCTCTCGGCCCCGTTTTCGGCATAAAGGGCGGGGCTGCGGGCGGCGGATACGCCCAGGTGGTGCCCATGGCCGATATCAACCTGCACTTCACGGGCGACCTGCACGCAATAACGAGCGCGAACAACCTGCTGTGCGCCGTGATAGATAACCACATATTCCGCGGCAACGCCCTTAAAATAAAGGAAGTGTATTTCCACCGCTGCATGGACATGAACGACAGGGCGCTGCGCGACCTCGTCATAAATTGCGAGGCGGGCAGGATGAAGGGGTGCGAGAGCTACTCCCGCCGCGAGCGCTTCGACATAACGGCCGCCTCGGAGATAATGGCGGTGCTCTGTCTTTCGTCCGACCTTGCCGACCTCAAGCGCAGGCTGGAAAACATCGTCGTCGGCGAGGATGCGGACGGCAACTTCGTTTACGCGCGCGATCTGCACGTTTCGGGCGCGATGGCGACGCTCCTCAAAGACGCCGTAAAGCCCAACCTCGTGCAGACGCTGGAGGGCACCCCCGCGATAGTGCACGGCGGCCCGTTCGCCAACATAGCCCACGGCTGCAACTCGGTGCGCGCCACGCTCACGGCAATGACGCTCGCCGATTACACCGTCACCGAAGCGGGGTTCGGCGCCGACCTCGGGGCGGAGAAATTTCTGGACACCAAATGCCGCGTGGCGGGCATCCAGCCCGACTGCATAGTGGTGGTGGCCACGGTCAAGGCCCTCAAACTGCACGGCGGCGCCGATAAGGGCACTCTTTCAGAGGAGAACTTGCCCGCGCTCAGGGCGGGGCTGCCCAACCTGCTCAAACACGTCGAAAACATGAAGAAGGTGTATTCCAAGCCTGTCGTGGTGGCGATGAACAGGTTCTACAGCGATACCCCCGCCGAAATAGAGGCCGTCATCTCCGCCTGTGAAGAGGCGGGCGCGCCCGCGGTGTTCACCGACGTGTTTTTAAAGGGCGGCGAAGGCGGCAGGGCGCTTGCCGAAAAGGTGATATGGATGTGCGGCAAACATTCGTCGCTCACTTACGCCTACGACCTCGACGCCGACATCAAAACAAAGATAAACGACATAGTCACCAAAGTGTACGGCGGCGACGGCGCCGATTATTCGCCCGAAGCGGAGAAAAAGATAGCCGACATAGAGGGCAAGGGCATAAAAGGCGTGCCCGTCATCGTCGCAAAGACGCAGTATTCCCTTTCGGACGATCCCAAAAAGCTCGCCAGGCCGCGCGGGTTCAGGATATTCGTGCGCGACGTCGTGTTCAAGGGCGGGGCAAACTTCGTCGTGGCCGTCGCGGGCGACATAAATCTCATGCCCGGCCTCGGCAGGGTGCCCGCTGCCGAACATATCGATATCGACGGGAACGGCAACATCGCCGGCCTGTCGTAAGCGTCGGCCGCGCGGCGCTAAACGCGCGGTTTGCATAACGAAGGGAGGTCAATACTCAATTTATGGCAGAAAAAGACATCTCGCTTCCCGAAGCGTCGAATTTTATAGAACAGATAATCAACGAAGAACTCGCGGCGGGCAAGCTCGAACCCGTCGGCAACAAGGTAAAAGTGCGCTTCCCGCCCGAGCCCAACGGCTATTTGCACATCGGGCACCTTAAGGCGCTCTCCATAAATTTCGGCGTAAAGGAGAAGTACCGCGGCGAGATAAACCTCAGGATGGACGATACCAACCCCGCCAAGGAGAGCTACGAATACGTCGACGCGATAGTCGAGGCGCTCGACTGGCTGGGCCTCAAATACGACAGGCTGCTGTTCGCCTCCGACTATTACGACAGGTTGTACGAAATAGCCGAAAAATATATCGCGGACGGCAACGCATACGTATGCGATCTCTCCGCGGAGCAGATAACCGCCACGCGCGGCACCCTCACAGAGCCGGGCACTCCCTCGCCGTACAGGAACAGGAGCGTGGAGGAGAACCTCAGGCTGTTCCGCGAGATGAAGGCGGGCAAATATCCCGACGGCGCCAAGGTGCTCCGCGCAAAAATAGACATGGCGTCGCCCAACATCAACATGCGCGACCCCGTCATCTACCGCATAGCGCACGTGCCGCACTATCGCCAGGGCGACAAGTGGTGCATATACCCCATGTACGATTTCGCCCATCCCGTCTCCGACGCGATAGAGGGCATAACTCACTCGCTGTGCTCGCTCGAATTCGAAAACCACCGCCCGCTCTACGACTGGATGGTGGAGAAGGCGGGCTTCCCCGCCCCCGTGCCCAGGCAGATAGAGTTTGCCAGGCTGAACATAACCAACACGCTCATGTCCAAGCGCTACCTCAAAAAACTTGTGGACGAAGGCGTCGTGCGCGGCTGGGACGATCCCCGCATGCCCACGCTCGCCGGGCTGAAGAACCGCGGCGTGCCCGCCCGCGCCCTCAAAAAGTTCGTGGAGGGGGTGGGCGTGGCCAAGGCTTACGCCGTCGTTAACGTCGCCCAGCTCGACAGCTGCGTGCGCGACGACCTCAACGAGAGCGCGGAGCGCGCCATGGCCGTGGTCGATCCGCTCAGGCTCACCATAACCAACTATTCGGGAGAGGAGGAGCTGCCCTTCGAAAAGAACCCCCTCCGCCCGGAGGACGGCAGCCGCGGCATAAAATTTACCGGCAGCGTTTATATCGAGCGCGACGATTTCGCCCTCGTGCCGCCGCCCAAATACAAGCGCCTCACCGTGGGCGGCACCGTGCGCCTTAAGGGCGCCTACGTCGTCCGTTGCGACGAGGCGGTCACCGACGAAAACGGCCGCGTGACCGAGCTGAAGTGCACGTATTTTCCCGAGAGCAAGAGCGGTTCGGGCCTTCCCTGCGCCGTAAAGGCGAAGGGCGTAGTGCAGTGGGTGGACTGCAAGTACGGCGTGCCCGCGGAGTTCAGGCAGTACGAGCAGCTTTTAAAAGACGAGCAGTATCCCGACCAGGACTATGCCGAACGCCTCAATTACGACAGCGAGCACGTTTTCTCCGGCTATGCCGAGCCCTATCTCGCCGCCGCCGAAGAGAACGCCCCGTTCCAGCTGATGCGTGCGGGCTACTACAAAAAGTGCACGCAGGGCGGGCTGGTGCTCTCCGAAATAGTTTCCCTCAAAGACAATTTCAACAAATAAGTAAAAGGGCATTGCGCCGCGCGGCGCAATGCTCTTTTCTTTTCCGCGGTTTATATGTTTCTTTCGGAAAAGCTCTCGCAGCAGGTGCACTGCTCGTTGCCGCAGCCCACCTGTATCTTGTTCAGCGTGCAGTTCACGCCGTCGGAATTGTACTTGCAGTTTCTTACGTCGCAAGCGACGCCCTTGTTGATCATATCGTTCATGACAACCTCCCGAAAACTATTCTGTGCAGATATCTCTCCCGTTATGCGTGAGGGCCGCGCGCGGGCGGGTATTGACAAATTTTATTAAAATGATATAATAATAAAAAAACTAAAAGGAGCATCCACATGCGGGTAATACTTTTGAAAGACGTAAAAGGACAGGGCAAGAAGGGCGACGTCATAGACGTGTCGGACAGCTATGCCCGTAATTTCCTCATAAAGGGCGGCTACGCGGAACAGGCCACCTCCGTAAAAATAAACGATATAGCCCAGAAAAAGGCGGCTGCCGACTTCCACAAGGCGGAGGAACTCAAGGCCTCGCGCGAGCTTGCCGCCGAGCTCAAGGGCAAGAAGTTCACCATAAAGGTCAAGGCGGGCACGGGCGGCAGGCTGTTCGGTTCGGTCACGGCGGCCGACGTCGCCGCGGCGCTTGCCGAGGGCGGCTACACCGTCGACAAAAAGAAGATAGTGCTCTCCTCGCCCCTGCGCGAGGCGGGCAGCTACGACGTAGAGCTCAGGCTGTTCGAGGGCGTTTCGGCAAAGATAACCGTTTTGGTGGAGGCCGTAACGGCCTGATATCGCCTGCCCGTCTTTCCGTGCGGGCACGCGCGTTTCGGGCGTCCGTCATAATAAAACAATTTTCGGCATATTATTTATACTGTCACGGCGGCGGAGGACGCGTTCCTCTGCCCCGGCGGGGGGAGATATATGTCGGAAAATTGCACATGGGACTACATAGCCGAGCGCGCGGTCACGGAGGCGGAGTATATAGTATCCACGGGCTCGACCGTGCGCGCCTGCGCCGAGCGCTTCGGCATAAGCAAATCGACCGTACACAAAGACGTGAGCGAGCGGCTAAGGGACGTGAACGCCGTCCTGTATGCCGAGGTGCGCGCCGTGCTCGATAAAAACCTGTCGGAGCGTCACATCCGCGGCGGCATGGCCACGCGCGAAAAATATTTGTGCGGGGCGAAGTGTCCGTGCGGCGGGTGTTCCCGCGGCTCATGCGGCCGCAGGCGGCATGCGTGCAGGGGGGCGCGATAAACGGTAAATTTCAAGGGCGCCGCGCGGCAAGCTCCCGCGCGGCGCCCTTTTGCGCGCGTCGCGGGCATTTTACTTAAATTTAACATCATTTTTTCGTGCATAAATTTGAAAAATGCGCGCGTCTGTGTTATAATGCACAATGAAATAATACATCTGCCCGCACAAGACCGCGGGCGCCGCGCAGGCGCGGCATAACGGCAGGTACTATGGCAAAACTCATGGGTATAGACGTCGGCTCTACCACGGTAAAAGTCACCGTGACGGATGGCGGAGAGGTGCTTTACCGCTCATACGAGCGTCATTTCGCGCAGGTGCGCGAAACGGTGCTTAAAGAGCTCTATAAAATAAGGGAACGGTTCGGCGGGGAATTTTCCGCGTCGATCACGGGCAGCGCGGGGCTGGGGCTCTCGCAGCGCAGCGGCATAAACTTCGTGCAGGAGGTGCAGGCCGCGTTCGTCGCCATACGCAAGTTTTATCCCGACGCCGACGCGGCGATAGAGCTGGGCGGCGAGGACGCCAAGATAATCTTCATAACGGGCGGCACCGAGCAGCGCATGAACGGCAGTTGTGCGGGCGGCACTGGCGCCTTCATCGACCAGATGGCCACCCTTCTGAACATCACGGTGCAGGAGATGGACGAGTATGCCCTCCATGCCGAAAAGATCTACCCGATAGCTTCGCGCTGCGGCGTGTTCGCAAAGTCGGATATACAGCCGCTGATCAATCAGGGCGCAAAAAAGGAGGACATATCGGCCTCCATATTCCAGGCCGTGGTCGATCAGACGGTATCGGGCCTCGCGCAGGGCAGGCGCATCAAGGGCAAGGTGCTCTTTTTGGGCGGGCCGCTCTACTTTTTAAAGGGGCTCAGGCAGGCGTTCGTGCGCACTCTCAAGCT
>CALVQA010000040.1 GCA_944354725.1 uncultured Clostridia bacterium | reverse complement strand
GGACATGGCGGCCGCGCGAGTGCGGTGCGGGCGGAAGGCACGGACCTGTACGACGGCAAAGGCGATCCGCTGCGGCTGAGGGGCGTGAATCTCGGAAACTGGTTCATACCCGAGCCGTGGATGAGCGCGGCGTGCGTGGGCGGCTTCGGCACGGGTGTATACACCCTTCGCCGCGGGCGGGAGGCAATGCTGCAAAACCCTAACCTTGCCGACGGGCAGGCGGAAAAGCTGGAGGAACTCTACCTCGACACATACATACGGGAGAGCGATTTCAAAGAGATAGCCGAGCTCGGGATGAACGCCGTGCGCATACCGTTTTCATATATGAATATGGAGCATGCTGACGGGACGCTGAGGGCCGACGCATTCAGGCGCCTCGACTTTGCGGTGAGCATGTGTGAAAAATACGGGCTATATACCGTTTTAGACATGCACGGCGCGCACGGTTCGCAGAACATGGACCACCACTCGGGCGACGACTCACGCTTCGAACTATACGGCAACGCCGAAAACGCGGCGCGCTGCGAAAGGCTGTGGCGGGAGATCGCCGCGCACTACCGCGGCAACGGGACGGTCGCGGGGTACGACCTGCTGAACGAACCGAGGCGCAAGCCGCACCGGTACGGCGGGAAACTGAATTTTGACTTTTACGACAGGCTGTACCGCGCCGTGCGCGAAGCCGACCCCGACCACATGATATTCATAGAATGCTTCTCCTTCCCGTTCAACGGCGCGCGCGCAGAGCGCTACGGCTGGGAGAACGTTTGCATGGAATACCATATATACAATCTTACCCCGTTTTCGCAAAAGACCTGCCTGCGCGCCTACGATGCCCTGCACGGGCTGATGGGCTATAAGACGCCCGTGTTTATAGGGGAGTTCAACGCCTACGGAAGGCAAAAGGACTGGCAGACGCACTTTGAATTTTTCGACGGAAAGGGCTGGTCGTTCACCTCGTGGACATACAAGACAAACGCACACATGTACCGCCGCGACAGGCAGTATAAAAACCTGTACGTGCGCACACACTCCGCAAGCGGCGGGCTCAACTGGGGACTGTACGAGCTGGACATCGAGCCCGTGGACATATCGCGCGCGGGATACGAAGAGATCGCCGCCGCATACCGCTCCACGGCAACGGAAAACGCGCTCCCCTCCCCCGCGCTGAGCTATTGGAGAGAGTATCTCTCGGCCTCGCGCGGCTGAGGCGAGCTCGAGAAAAACGGCGCCGCCCGCGCATTGTGCGCGGGCGGCGCCGTTTTTAAACATAGAACCTTGATTTACTGCTTGCCTATGTTGCGGCCGTATATCGCCGAAACGTTGTTCGCGAACTTGCTCATGCCGTCGCAATTTTTCAAGGAGATGCCGTCCTCGTAGTCGGCTAGCTTTTTCTGCTGCTCGCGCGAGAGTTTGGAGGGCACCTCTATCTCCACGGTCACGTACAGGTTGCCCGTGCCGTTGACCGTTTTTACGCCCTTGCCTCGTATGCAGAAGCGTGTGCCCGAAGCCGTGCCCTCCGGCACGTTGTACTCTATGACGTCGTCTATGCCGGGGACGTATATCTTGCCGCCGCACACGGCCGTCTTGTAGGATATGGGCACGGTGACGAAGAGATCCCTGTCCTCCCTTCTGAGGAGCTTGTGCGGCTCTATCTGGAAGTAGATATACAGGTCGCCCGGTTCGCCGCCGTTGGGGGCTGCCTGGCCGTAACCGCGCTTCCTCAAAGAGCTGTCTTTGTCTACGCCGGCGGGGATGTTTACCGTGAAGCGCGTCTCCACGCGTTTGAATCCCTTGCCCTTGCAGTCGGGGCACTTTTCGAGTATCTTTTTGCCCGTGCCGCCGCAATCGGGGCAGGCGCCCACCTGGATGGTGCGCCCGAACAGCGTATCCTGCTGAAATTTTACCCTGCCCGTGCCGCCACAGCGGGAGCACTTCTGATACTCCGTGCCTCCGCGCGCGCCCGTGCCGTTGCACGAGCGGCAGGGCTCGTTGCGGAAATAGCTTATCTCTTTGGAGCAGCCCTTTATGGCGTCGAGGAAGGAGAGGCGCACGGTCTGCTCTATATCGGCGCCGCGAGAGGGACGGGTGCTTCTTGCCGCGCCGCCGAACCCGCCGCCGAAGAACGAACTGAATATGTCGCCTATGTCCGAAAAGCCGCCCTCGGAAAAGCCCGAAAAACCGCCCGAGCCGCCGAACCCGCCCATATTGGGATGCTCGAGCTCGAAGTCGTACTGCTTGCGCTTCTGCTCGTCGGACAAAACGGCGTTGGCCTCGTTCACCTCTTTGAACTTTTCGGCCGCGGCGGCGTCGCCGGGGTGAAAGTCGGGATGATATTGTTTGGCGAGCTTGCGGTATGCCGACTTTATCTCGTCCTGCGTGGCCGTTTTGGATACGCCTAAAATTTCGTAGTAATTTTTTTTGCTCTCTGCCATAATTTTTTCCCTCACAAATTTTTCGCGCGGACCGCGCACGAAAAATTTCGTGACTCTTAGGGGTCAACCCCTCTTTGCGCAATTTTAAGCGCCCTCATATTTTATAATTGCGCAAATTCACCCTGCTGAGGCGCAGGTATGCGCAAATCGGGTCCTGCTGCGGCGGGAAACCCGCCTTGCGACATTAATTTTTTATAAAAAGTTATTCATTCAAAATTTCCCGTCTGTTGGGACGGGAAATTTTAATATAAACAAGCAAATTTTATTTTTTAATTATTTCCGTGCTGATTGAATTCGGTGCCGTCGTCGGGATCGCCGCCGTTCGCTCCGCCCGCGGCGCCCTGTGTCTGCTGATAGATCTTGGCTATGACGGGCTGGATCTCGCGCGTGAGCTGCTCGCTCGCGGCCTTTATCCTTTCGTTGTCGCCCGATTCAAGCTCGGCCTTGGCCTTGGAGACGGCGTCCTCCACCGTCTTTTTATCGTCTTCGGAGAGCTTGTCGCCCGCCTCCTTCACCGTCTTTTCGAGGCTGTCTATCATGCCCTCGAGGTTGTTCTTGTTGTCGACCGCCTCCTTACGCTTCTTATCCTCTTCGGCGTAGCGCTCGGCGTCTTTTACGGCCTTATCGATATCCTCTTCCGAGAGGTTGGTGGAGGCCGTTATGGTGATGTTGGTGCTCTTGCCCGTGCCCAGATCCTTTGCGGTAACGTTCACTATGCCGTTGGCGTCGACATCGAACGTAACCTCTATCTGAGGCACGCCGCGGGGTGCGGGAGGTATATCGGTGAGCATGAACCTGCCGAGCGACTTATTGTCTTTGGCGAACTTCCTCTCGCCCTGCAGCACGTTTATCTCAACGCCGGGCTGATTGTCGGCCGCGGTGGAGAACACCTGGCTCTTCTTAACGGGGATGGTGGTGTTGCGCTCGATGAGGGGCGTGGATACGCCGCCCAAAGTTTCTATGCCGAGCGTTAAGGGCATTACGTCGAGAAGGAGCACGTCCTTGACCTCGCCGGAGAGCACGCCGCCCTGTATCGCCGCGCCGATGGCCACGCATTCGTCGGGGTTGATGCCCTTGAAGGGCTCTTTGCCCGTTATCGCCTTGACCTTATCGAATACGGCGGGAACGCGGGTGGAACCGCCCACCATTATGACTTTCGATATATCCTTGTATGCCAGCCCCGCGTCCTGCATGGCCTTGCGCATGGGCTCTACCGTGCGCTCCACGAGGTCGGCGGTGAGACTGTCGAACTTCTGCCTGGAGAGATCGTAGTCGAGGTGCTGGGGAGCGCCGTCCACCACGGTGATGAAGGGCAGGTTTATATTGGTGTTCGTCATGCCGGAGAGCTCTATCTTCGCCTTTTCGGCGGCCTCTTTGAGCCTCTGCATGGCCATCCTGTCTTTTGAAAGGTCTACGCCCGTGTCCTTTTTGAAATTTTCGACGAGCCAGTCGATTATCTTGTTGTCGAAGTCGTCGCCGCCGAGACGGGTATCGCCGTTGGTGGCGAGCACTTCGAACACGCCGTCGCCTATTTCGAGTATGGATACATCGAAGGTGCCGCCGCCGAGGTCGTAGATCATCACCTTCTGGCTGCCCTCCTGCTTATCGAGGCCGTAAGCAAGCGCCGCCGCGGTGGGCTCGTTTATTATGCGCAGCACGTTGAGGCCGGCTATCCTGCCCGCGTCCTTGGTCGCCTGACGCTGAGAGTCGTTGAAGTATGCGGGGCAGGTGATGACGGCGTCGGTCACCTTGCCGCCGAGATAGCTCTCCGCATCGGCCTTGAGTTTGGAGAGGATCATGGCCGATATCTCCTGAGGAGAATAGCCCTTGTCGATATTTACCTTATATGCCTCGCCCATGTGTCTCTTTATGGAGATCACCGTCTTATCGGGCTGCGCCACCGCAAGCCTCTTTGCGGCCTGGCCCACTATACGCGAGCCGTCCGCCTTGAAAGATACTACGGAAGGAGTAGTCCTGCTGCCTTCGCTGTTGGGTATTACGACGGGTTCGCCGCCTTCCATAACCGCCACGCACGAGTTTGTCGTGCCGAGGTCGATACCTATTACTTTTCCCATATTTTTTTGCTCCTTAAAAAAGATTTCGCGGTTTTTTGCGCCTTGTAAGCCGTAAAAACCTGTATGCTCACACAGTAACGGAGACCTGAGCGAAGCGTATCACCTTGTCGCCCTGCCTGTACCCCTTTTTGAGCACGAGCTTTACGGTGTTGGGCTGCTCGCCCTCGCCGCAGGGCACGTTCATCACCGCCTCGGCAATGCTTTCGTCGAAGGCATCGCCGGGTTTAACTTCCGCTTCCTGCACGCCTAACGATTGCAGTATGGCGTTGAAGTTTTTTATTATCTTGTCTATGCCGGCACGCGCGGCCTCGTCTTTTACCGAGTCGAGCGCGTAGCCGAAAGTGTCGGACACCGGCAAAAGTTTTAAGATGGCTTCCGCCTTGCCGTCGGCATACGCCTGAGCGGCCTGCGCCGACGTGCGCTTGCGGTAATTATCGTATTCGGCAGCCACCGAATACCACTTGCGCTTGTAATCTTCGGCGAGGGCGCGCGCCTTTTCGAGCTCGGAGGGTTCCGTCTCTTCCGGCTGCGCCTCGCTTGCCGGGCTTTCGGGCGCGGCTTCCGCGGCGCCGTTGCTCTCTGCCTCGACCTCCTCGGTCTCGGGTTGCTTTTCGTGTTTTTTTGCCATTTTTTTGACCTGCGATTTGATTTACATTATTAATATAAACTACCGAAAATGGCTTTAACCAAAAAAACGCAAAAATTTTCGGGCACAAAAAAGCGGCGCGCCGCGCGCCGCTTTTTTGTGCCCGAAAGGAGAGCGTCAGTCCATCCTGAGCTGCACGTTGCCGTCGAGATAGTCGGACTTACGCCTCAGCGCGACTATCTTCACGGGCGAGAGCGGCGGGTCATGCTTCGGCTTCTTGCCCTTGGTAACGCGGTTTTCTATGGATATCTCCTCGGTATTGAGTTCCGCAACGCTGCCGTCTTTGTTTATCACCGCGAGCGTATACGGTATGGTCACATAGTCGGCAAACAGCAGCCTGCCGCAGTCCTTTACGTCGGCGACGGTGACGCCCTTGCAGGCGCGGCCTATCGGCGAGATGGTGGATACTATGACGCGCTTGAAATATCCCGAGGCGGTTACGACGATCATCTCCCCTTCGCCGTATATCTGCGATGCGAATATGCACTCCTCGCCTTCGCCGAGCGCTATGCCGCGCACGCCGCCCGCCACCCTGCCCTGAACGGGCAGCTTGTCCTTTACGGCGTTGAGGCCGAAGCCAGCGGAATTTACGAAAAACATAGTGGAGAGCTCGTCGTCGATATAATCTTCCGCGTTTATCAGCTCGTCGCCTTCTTTGAGCGTGATGGCCTGATAATATCCCTTTTTGAGGTTGTATTCCTCCCACGGGGTGCGCTTGACCATGCCGTTTTTGGTAAAGAACAGCACGTCGCCGCGCAGCTCCGCGCGCGAGAACAGTTTTACGGCGCGCTCGTCCTCCGCCGCCTCCTCGCACAGCGCCGAAAGGGGAAGCCCCTCTTCGCGGTAGGCCGCGGGATCGGCGTCGTCGAGGTTGACATACACGCAGTTGCCGGCGTTCGTGAAGCAAAGCAGCTGTGCGTCGGAGCCGGTGAACAATATCTGCGTGTGCATGCCCGAGAGCGCGGCGCTCGCGAGCGGTTTTTTGAACTTGGCGGTAAATTCGCCCCTTTCGGTAAACTTTATACGGCCGTCGGCGGTGACGGAGACCGCCCACTCGGTAACGGCGCGCTTTACGTCCTCGCGCCGCACGTATATCTCGCCCGAGGCGCCCTTTATCTCCGTCCTGCGCGGACAGGGGTACTTCTTTTTTATCTCCCTTATCTCGCTCTTTACGATGCCCATCTGCATGGCCTTGTCGCCTATGACCTTTTGCAGATAGGCTATCTTCTTTTCGAGCTCCGCGAGCTCCTCCTCCAGCTTTTTGACTTCGAGCTTTGCAAGCCTTGCGAGGCGGAGGTCGAGTATCGCCTGCGCCTGCCTCTCGGAGAGGGCAAAGCGCTCCATCAGCTTCTTGCGCGCGTCGGAGGTGTTTTCGGCGTTCTTTATTATTTTTACGACCTCGTCGATGTTGTGCACGCCGATGATGAGGCCCTCGACTATGTGCTTGCGCGCAAGCGCCTCTTTGAGCTCGTACTTTGCCCTGCGCAAGACCACGAGGCGCTGATAGTTGACGTAGTATCTTATTATATCAAGCAGCCCGAGCTGCTGAGGCCTGCCGCCCGCTATGGCCACCATGTTTATGCCGAACGTGCATTCGAGGTCGGTATATTTAAGCAGCACCTGCAATATCGCGTCGACGTCGGCCTCCTTTTTGCAGGCGATGACGGCGCGCATGCCCGTGCGGTCGGATTCGTCCACTATGTCGGTAATGCCGGAGAGCAGCTCTTTTTTGTCCTCCTTAAGGAGCATTATCTTTCTGAGCAGCTCGGCCTTGTTGGTCTGGTAGGGCAGTTCGGTTATTACTATCAGCTTCTTCCCGCCCTGGCCGGTCTCCACCGAATACTTTGCGCGCAGCGTTATCCTGCCCTTGCCCGTCTCGTACGCCTGTTCGAGCTCGTTTGCTATTATATACCCGCCCGTAGAGAAGTCGGGCCCCGGGATTATTTTCATCATCTCCTTCAAAGAGATGCGGGGATTGTCTATATAGGCGCACACGCCGTCTATCACCTCGCCCAGGTTATGGGTGGGTATGTTGGTGGCGAGCCCCACGGCTATGCCGTTCGCGCCGTTGACGAGAAGGTTGGGGAACCTGCCGGGGAGGATGTCGGGTTCGAGCAGGCTGTCGTCGAAGTTGAACGAAAAGGGTACGGTCTCCTTATCGAGGTCCTTTAGCAGTTCGAGGGCGAGCGGCTCCAGCCTTGCCTCTGTATAGCGCATGGCGGCGGCGGGGTCGCCGTCTACCGAGCCGAAATTGCCGTGGCCGTTGACGAGCGTCATGCGCATGTTGAAATCCTGCGCCATGCGCACCATGGCGTCGTATACCGAGCTGTCGCCGTGGGGATGATATTTACCCATGCAGTCGCCCACTATCCTCGCCGACTTTTTGTGCGGCTTGTCGGGCGTGAGCCCCATCTCCAGCATGGTGTAGAGTATGCGCCTCTGCACCGGTTTGAGGCCGTCCTCCACGCGGGGGAGAGCCCTGTCGAGTATGACGAATTCGGCATAGGGCAGCATCGACTGCGGCATCACGTCCTCTATAGGGGTGACGAACACGTTGCCCTGCGGGATGGAAGTTTGAAAACCTTCGTTCTTCTTTGCCATGATCTAACCTTTAATCGTAATAGTCGCTCTCGGTGCTCTTGCCCTCTTCCTTGAAGTGCACCTTTTCTATGAAGCCGTCTACCTTGTTGAAATTGGCGTTGGCGTTCAAAAATTCCTTGCGCCCGTCCACCTTGTCGCCCATGAGCATGTCTATGACCCTGCCCGCCTCGGCGATGTCCTCTATGGTCACCTGTATCAGGTTGCGCGTGGCGGGATCCATCGTGGTCTCCCAGAGCTGCTCGGCCGACATCTCGCCCAGCCCCTTATAGCGCTGTATCTGATAGCCCTTGCCCACCTTTTTTATCTTTTCGTCGAGCTCCTTATCGTCGTAGGCGTACTCCACGACATCCTTTTTATACACCTTGTAGAGGGGAGGCATGCCGATATACACATACCCGGCCTTGATGAGATCGCACATGTATTTGAAGAAAAACGTAAGCAGTATGCAGCGGATATGCATGCCGTCCTGGTCGGCGTCGGAGAGTATGATCACCTTTTTGTAGCGTGTTTTTTCGACGTCGAAACTCTTTCCGAACCCCGCGCCTATGGCGGATATCAGCGTTTTGAGCTCCTCGTTCTGCAGCGCCTGCAGCGCCGATTTCTTCTGCACGTTGAGCGGCTTGCCGCGCAGCGGCAAGATCGACTGGAACTGGCGGATGCGCGCCTGCTTGGCAGTGCCGCCCGCCGAATCGCCCTCGACTATGAACAGCTCGTTTTTGTCGGGATCCCTGCCCGAGCACGCGGCAAGTTTGCCCACGAGGTTGAGCCCGTCGTTCTCCGACGCCGCCTTGGCGACGTCGCGCTCGTGGCGGTGCTTTATCCTGTCGTCGGCGGCAAACTTGGCCTTTTTGGCGATCTCGTCGAAGGTGGCCCTGTTGCCGCGCGTCTCCATCAGCTTTTTTAGCCCTTCAAGAACGACCTGCTCGACCACCGGCTTCACTTCGGGATTGCCGAGCTTTGTCTTGGTCTGCCCTTCGAACTCCACGTTGTTCATCTTTACGGTGAGAACGGCGGTGAGGCCCTCCTTTATGTCGTCGACTATAAAGGGCGCGTCCTTGGCCTTTAACACGCCGTTGTTGCGGGCGTATTCGTTCACCGCCTTCAAAAGGCCGTTCCTGAAGCCCGTTTCGTGATAGCCGCCCTCCACCGTGGCTATGTTGTTCACGAAGGAATACAGGCTCTCCGTGTCCTCCTTGGTGTGGGCTATGGCAAACTCCACCTTTATCTTCGAGGGAGCGAAGCCCTTTATCGTTATGTCCTTTATATCGCTGTAATACAGCGGAGCGGAATATACCGCCGCCCTGCCGTCGTTTAGGTAGTTGACGAAATCGACGAGGCCGCCGTCGAACTTGAACGAGACGGGCTCGCGCGGGGGAAGTTCTTCCTTTATCTCCTCACCGTCCTCGCTTTCGGCGGTGCGGTACAACACGCGCTCGTCCTCCAAATTTATCTTTACGCCCTTGTTCAGAAAGGCGAGCTCTTTGAGGCGCTTGGCTATCGTGTCGTAGTTCCACTCCACCGTTTCGAACACCCTGTCGTCCGGCATGAACCTTACG
>CALVQA010000039.1 GCA_944354725.1 uncultured Clostridia bacterium | reverse complement strand
CGTTTAGGGCGATTTCCTCGGTATACGGCTTGTCTGCATGCAAAAAACAAAAAAGATCCGAACGCTCTGCCGACCGGGATCGGTAGAAGTTCGGATCGTTTCTGTATGGCGCAGAGAGAGGGATTCGAACCCCCGTACGTGTTCCCACGTAACACGATTTCGAGTCGTGCGCGTTCGACCACTCCGCCATCTCTGCGTGACCATTAGATTTTATAACATTTTGCGTTAAATTTCAAGTGTTTTTGCGCCGTTATGCAGAAATATTTTATTTTACTTGAAATGTTTCCGTGTTTATGTAAATAAAGGGATGGCAGCCGCTTCGGGTGTTTGTCGGCGTGCGTGCTTGTTCGCGTGCCTGCGTCCGGCTCGGTTTGCCTGCGCGACCGCGGCGCGCGGCTCTGTTTCGCGTCACTTTAGTCGTGCGCCCAAAATATGAATGCCCCGCACGCGCGCGAAGTTATAAGACGAGAGAGGGCGCATGAATGCGTCGAGCGAGTGCGCGGCCACGCATATCTTCCCGCGCGCCGCCGCCACTACGACGGGAGAATGGTAAAAGTCGCCTGCAGCCGTTCCGAGCTGAACGATATCGCCGACTTCCAGTTCGCTTAATTCCGCCTCTCTTGCGAACGGCCCTTCGCCTTCGTTTGATATGAGAAAGTTATACAGGTATTCCACACCGGTCCAGGCGGGGGCACGGTCGTTCAGATCTATGTAGTACCACCCCGACTCGGGCACAAAGTTCATGGTTTTTGTGCCGGCGAAAATGCATTGCGAGGCAAAATTTGTGCAGTCGCCGCCGAGCCTGTCGAAGTTGTGATACCGCGGGTTGCGTCCGAATGCCCATCTTCGGGCATACAGGCATGCGGCCTGTCTGTCGTAAGCTATGGTTTTCATACTTCTATAATATGAAAAATAATGCCGCGGCGTGCTTCGGCGCGCTTGTGCAAAAGCGTGCGGTCGTGGTATAATGATATGGTAAAATAACGGCGAGGGAGGATATCATGAAGATTATCGATGCGCATGCTCATGTCGTTCAATATATTGCAGGTTTTACTTCGCGCGGGGAGCTGCGCGGGGTCGGCGGCGGTATGGCCCGCTATGCCGACGGCAGCGAATTTGCCATGATCCCGCCGGAAATGGGCGAATACGGCGTTACGCCCGAGGCTCTGATAGGCGTTATGGACAAAAACGGTGTCGAAAGGGCCGTTCTCTTGCAGGGGCAGTTCTTCGGTTTTCAGAACGAGTATACCGCCGAAGCGGTAAAGAGGTATCCCCGTCGCTTTGCTGGAGCGGGCTCATACGATCCTTTTTGCGTCAAAGTCGACGACGTGAGGCGCCGTTTGTTTAAAGAGCTCGGTTTCGGGGCGGTAAAGTTTGAGGTAAGCAACGGCTCGGGGCTGATGGCGTATCATCCTCCGATCGATCTGAACGGCGAGGTCATGAACGGCTGTTACCGTCACGCCGCCGAAAACGGCCTTACCGTGGTAATGGATATAGGCCGCCCGCGCAACTGCTGCTGGCAGGTCGAAAGGCTCGCTGCCGCGATAAAAAATTACCGCTCGGTCACTTTTGTTGTCTGCCATCTTCTCGCGCCTCAGCGTACTGACGTCGCGCTTTTGGACGAAGCGCTTTCGCGGCTTGCGCTTCCGAACGTCTATTTCGATCTTGCCTCGCTTGCCGCCAACCAGCAGCCTGAAGTTTATCCCTATCCGACCGCCGCGGAACATTTGAAAACCGCAAAGCGCGTTGTGGGAGCGGACAGGCTCATGTTCGGCACCGACATGCCGGGCAACCTTTGCCGCGACACATATGCTCATCTGCGCGACTATATCGCTCTGTCGGGCGTGTTTTCGCCTGCGGAGCTTGAAAAGGTGTTTTACGATACCGCACTTAAAGTTTACTTCGGCAGCGAGGGCGAGTAAGGCGCCTGCGATAAGTTTTACTTGTTGTATATATAATCAATGCTTATAATTCTGCTCGTTCGTTCAAAAATTAAAATTCGAGCTTTTTGCTTTAAATTATGCTCAAAATTGTCTAAAAATCGAATATTATTAGCTGAACTTATATAAAGTATAAAAAATCATTATAAAAAATGCGCCTTAAAAAATTTGCAAAATAATAAGCGTGTGTTATAATTGCTTCATCAAAATAAAGCGCATGCGATGTTTTGCGCTGCAGGAGCGAAAATATGACATATGTTGAAAGAGTTTTAAAAAATCTTAAAAAGCGCAATCCCGGCGAGCCCGAGTTCCATCAGGCGGCGACCGAGATCCTTACCACGCTCGCGCCGGTAGTGGAAAAACACCCCGAGTATGAAAAGGCAGGCCTTCTCGAAAGGTTCGTCGAGCCCGAGAGAGTGGTGATGTTCCGCGTGCCCTGGGTAGACGATAAGGGTAAAGTACAGGTAAACAAGGGCTATCGCGTGCAGTTCAACAGTGCGATCGGCCCCTACAAGGGCGGTCTTCGCTTCCATCCCTCGGTAAATCTCTCCATAATTAAATTCCTCGGTCTCGAGCAGATACTCAAAAACAGCCTTACCGGCCTTCCCATAGGCGGCGGCAAGGGCGGTTCCGACTTCGATCCCAAGGGCAAGTCCGACCGTGAGATCATGGCGTTCTGCCAGAGCTTCATGACCGAGCTCTATCGTCACATCGGTGCGGATACCGACGTTCCCGCAGGCGATATCGGCGTCGGCGGCAGGGAGATAGGCTATATGTTCGGTCAGTACAAGAGGATCCGCAACGAGCATGTCGGCGTGCTCACGGGCAGGGGCCTTACCTATGGCGGCAGCCTCGTGAGGACGGAGGCGACCGGCTACGGCCTCATATATATAACCGAGGAGGCGTTAAAGGCGCGCGGCGACAGCTTTGAAGGCAAAACCGTCGTTATATCGGGCTCGGGCAACGTTGCCATCTATGCCTGCCAAAAGGCGCAGAGCCTCGGCGCAAAGGTCGTTGCGATGTACGACTCCAATGGCTATATCTACGACCCTCAAGGCATCGACCTTGCCGTAGTAAAGGACATAAAGGAAGTTAAGCGCGGCAGGATAAAGGAATATGCAGAGCGCGTGCCCGGTTCTGTCTACACCGAGGGTTGCAAGGGCATCTGGACCATACCCTGCGACATAGCTCTGCCCTGCGCGACACAGAACGAGATAGACGAGCAGTCGGCGCAGACGTTGGTGAACAACGGGTGCAAATATGTCGGCGAGGGCGCAAACATGCCTTCCACGCTCGAGGCGATAGAGGTATTCCAAAAGAACGGCGTGGTGTTCCTCCCCGCAAAAGCGGCGAACGCCGGCGGCGGGGCGACTTCCGCTCTCGAAATGGCTCAGTCCTCCGGCAGGATGTTCTGGTCGTTTGAAGAGGTAGACGCAAAGCTAAAGGGCATCATGGTAAACATCTATCACAACATAGACAACGCCGCCAAAGAGTACGGCTATGAAGGCAACTATGTCATGGGCGCCAACATAGCGGGCTTTATAAAGGTGGCCGAGGCAATGATGGCGCAGGGCGTCGTTTGACGTACGTTTGCGGCATTGTATGGTAAACGGAGCTCACGGCTCCGGATATTTGCGGCGGGACTGCCTTTCGGGCGGCCCTGCCGTTTTTATTTTCCGCAATTTATTTGACTAAACGGTGCAAATATTATAAAATAATCAATAATCGAAAAGAAATTCTGCGGTGTGATATCATGCGTATTGTTGTAAAAGTCGGTTCGTCCACTCTCTCTCACGCGACGGGCAAAGTCAACTTCAGGTTTATCGACGGGTTGTGCCGCGTGCTCTCCGATCTTAAAAATGCCGGCAACGAAGTCATCCTTGTTTCTTCGGGCGCGGTAGCCATGGGTACCGACAAGCTCTCGCTTGCGGGCAGGCCCTCCGACATCCCCACAAAACAGGCGGCGGCGGCCGTCGGTCAGTGCGAGTTGATGTATACTTACGACAAATTTTTCGACGGATATAACCAGGTGGTGGCGCAGATACTGCTCACCGCCGCCGACGTCGAAAACGACGACAGGCGCGGGCACTTCATAAATACGCTCGAAAGGCTGTTGCAGCTGGGCGCCATTCCCGTAATAAACGAAAACGATACTATCGCCACAAAGGAAATAAAGGAGATAGCCGTCGTAGGCGACAACGATACGCTCGCCGCCATAGTCGCCGTGCATTCGCGGGCCGATCTTCTCGTGCTGCTCACAGATACGGAAGGGCTTTATACGGAGGATCCGAGGCGCGCCAAGTCGGCAAAGCTCATTCCTGAGGTGCGCGCCATAACGCCCGAACTCGCCGCCGCGGCGGGAGGGGCGGGAACGGCCCTCGGTACGGGAGGCATGAGCACGAAGCTGCACGCCGCCGGAATGTGTATGGCGAGCGGCATCGATATGGTGATAGCCAGGGGCGAAAACCCCGCCGTGCTCTACGATATATGTGAGGGAAAGCGCATAGGTACGCGCTTCATAGGAGAAAGATCATGACAACGAGAGAGATCCTGCTCAGTGCAAACGCGGCAAAAAAGGCCGCCGCGCTTGCCGATACGGCAACGAAGAACGCTGCGCTTTCGGCTATGGCCGATGAACTGATCGAACGTTCCGACGAGATCCTTAAAGCCAATGCCGCCGACGTCGAGGCTGCCGCCGGCAAAATATCGGAGGTGATGACAGACAGGCTCCGCCTCGATAAAAAGAGGATAGAGGGAATGGCAGACGGGATAAGGCAGGTGGCGTCTCTGCCCGATCCCGTAGGGGTCGTGCTCGATACCGTTACCCGCCCGAGCGGGATAGTCGTGCGCAAAGTGAGCGTGCCGCTCGGCGTGGTCGCGATCATCTATGAGAGCCGTCCTAACGTCACGTCCGACGCTGCCGCGCTGTGCATAAAGAGCGGCAACGCGTGCGTTTTGAGGATAGGCAGGGAGGCGTATAATTCCGCCAAAGCCATCGTCGACGCCATGCGCGAGGGGCTGAAAAAGTGCGGGCTCGACGAGCGTCTAATAAATCTCATAGACGATACTTCGCGCCGGAGCGCCAACGAAATAATGGAGGCCTCGGGATTGGTCGATCTGCTCATTCCCCGCGGCGGGGCGGGGCTGATAGCTGCCTGCGTGCAGAATGCCAGGGTGCCGTGCATACAGACGGGCACGGGCATCTGCCATGTGTACGTCGATCGCTCTGCCGGGCTCGATATGGCCCTCAATATAGTGGAAAATGCAAAGACGAGCCGTCCCTCGGTGTGCAACGCGATGGAGGTTTGCCTCGTCCACGAGGATATCGCCGATAAATTTTTGCCTATGCTGTGGGAAAGGTTGGTCGTCGGGCGCAAAGAAAATCCCGTCGTTATGAAACTCGACCGAAAGGCATACGGCATCCTTGGCGGGCGCAAGTGCTGTCTGCCTGCGGGGGGGGCCGACTTCGACACCGAGTTTTTGGATTATGTTATGGCAGTAAAGGTAGTTGCGTCGGTTGAGGAGGCGGCGGAGCACATAGCCGTTCATTCGACGGCGCACAGCGATTGCATCGTCACCGACGACGCCGCCGCGGCCGAATATTTTATCGGCGCGGTAGACAGCGCCGCGGTATATGTGAACGCTTCTACCAGGTTTACCGACGGCGGAGAGTTCGGTCTCGGCTGCGAAATGGGCATCTCCACGCAAAAGTTGCATGCCCGCGGCCCCATGGGGCTGAAGGAACTGACGACGTATAAATACGTCGTGCGCGGCGACGGACAGATAAGGTAGTCCGGTTGCGGAAAATATTGTACGAGCAGGAAAAATTATGCGTCTGTGTGCGGCGAGGGGCAAAATTTTTGCCCCTCGCCGCGCTTTTGAGCGTCAAAAATTTGACATAATCACTCATGCTATATATAATATCAATGTATATTGCATGCAAAAGGATGGGATTTTGCCGATTATGTTCAATGTTGAAAGCGATATTTTTTATGTCGGCGTAAACGACCGCAGCATCGATCTCTTTGAGGGGATGTATAAAGTTCCCGAAGGCGTTTCATACAATTCGTATGTCATATCCGACGAAAAGGTAGCCGTCCTCGATACCGTGGACGCGGCATACGGCGACGAATGGCTGCAAAAAGTCAAAAGCGTGCTCGGGGAGCGTCGGCCCGATTATCTCGTCGTGCACCATATGGAACCCGACCACTCCGCGAATATCCTGAGATTCATAAAGGAATTTCCCGAAGCGTGCATAGTCGGCAATGCCAAGACCTTTGTGATGATAAAAGAATACTTCGGTTTTGAGGTAAAGAATGCCTGCAAGGTCGAAGACGGCGGCATGCTTTCGCTCGGCAGGCATTCGTTGCGCTTTATTATGGCGCCACTTGTGCATTGGCCGGAGGTCATGGTCTCCTACGACGAGTGCTCCAAAATAGTGTTTTCGGCCGACGGTTTCGGAAAGTTCGGCGCTCTCGATGCCGACCAGCCGTGGGATGACGAGGCCAGGCGCTATTATATAGGCATCGTCGGCAAATACGGCGTGCAGGTGCAGGCCCTGCTCAAAAAACTTTCGTCGCTCGAGGTCGATAAGATATGTCCGCTTCACGGGCCCGTCCTCGAAGGCGATCTTTCCCACTATATAGGCCTTTATGATACATGGTCGTCGTACAGGCCGGAGAAGGACGCGGTGATGGTTGCCTATGCCTCTGTATACGGGCACACAAAGGCGGTCGCGGAAATGCTTGCGGATATTTTAAAAAAGGCGGGCAAAGAAGTGATCGTCGCCGACCTTGCCCGCGCAGACCGTTCGCAATGCGTTGCCGACGCCTTCATGTGCGGCAAGCTGGTGCTTGCTTCGGTAACGTACAATGCCGAAATATTTCCCTGCATGCGCGAGTTCATAGATTGCCTTGCGGAGAGGAATTTCCGCGGCAGGACGGTAGGTTTTATAGAAAACGGGACATGGGCGCCGATTTCTGCCAAACTCATGCGCGAAAGGCTCTCCGGTTGCCGCGATATAAATTTTCTTGCGCCCGTAGTCAGGGTGCGCGCTTCGTTTTCGGAGGAGAACGTTCCCGAATTAGAAGCTCTCGCAAACGCGCTTTTAAAATAAATTTTTACAGAGGAGAAGTATGAAAGGTTTAAAAAACATCTGGAATGAATTCAAAAAGTTCATTACCAGAGGCAACGTGCTCGACCTTGCCGTAGGCGTTGTTATCGGCGCCGCATTCACGGCAATCGTCACCAGCCTCACGAACGACATCATAATGCCGCTCATAAATCTGGCTGTCGGCGACGGAGACATCACTTCGCTGTGCACGATACTCAAAGAAGTGTACACGGTGGATGCCGACGGCAACAAGATTTTGGATACGGCAAATTCGCTCATCATCAATTGGGGCACGTTTATACAGGCGATTTTAGACTTTATCCTTATAGCGATAGTTGTGTTTGCCATAGTTAAAATAATAAATACCGTACGCGACGCGGGCAACAAGTTCAACAAACAGGCGCAAAAGGATAAAGAGATAAGAAAGTTAAAGAAGAAATTCATAAAGCAGGGCGTTTCCGCCGAGGAAGCTCAGGCTAAGGCCGAAGAGCAGTATGCTTCCGATCACGCTCCCGCACCCGCCGCGCCGGCAAAACCCACGGTGGAGGAGTTGCTCACCGAAATAAGGAACCTGCTCGCCGAAAACGCCAAGGGCGAAAATACCGAAGGCGACACCGCAAAGAAATAAGGTTGTTTTTATCTGTGTTCCGGCCGTTTTTCGGGGCGGGGTCGCATGCCCGTCCCGAAAATGCTGACCGGAATACTTTTTATATTTACCAATGAGTCGCGCCTTGCTGCGAACGAGGAGAAAAAAAAGGATATAATGAAGCGTTTGCTCGTTCAAAAAACGGTTTTTGCCGTAAGTTATATTGTGCTCGCTCTGTTGTTCGAAATAATAACGTTTCTTGCCATGGGGTTGGGCCGCGCTGTGCCGCGCTATTTCGGGCTGGATATAGCTATCATCTGTATAATCGCGTTCCTGATTTTTATAATCCCGAGCAGGATAGCGCAGCTTATAGTCATCGGCGCAATACTTACTTTGCAGATAATACTGTCCATCGCCAACGAGGCGCTGTATTCCATGAGCGGCACGGTGTTCAGTTTCAGCATGCTCAACCTTGTGAACGAGGTCACGGGCGTTATGGACGCCAGCTTTCTTAACTGGTGGCTGATAGTCGCGTTCGTGCTGATTTTCGGCGGATCTTTGGCCGGCCTGATCGTGTTTGCGTTGCGTTATCCGGTCCCGAAAGGATTGTATTCGCGCAATGCCATATGTATAATGATAGTGGCGTTCATACTTGCGAATTGTTGTGCCGGAATTTTATATATGGTAACGATAGAGAGCTTTTCCGCATTTGAAAAGGACGAAACTTACGACAGGCTAAGTATCTTTTATGACGAAGAGGAGCTGTATACCGAGCAGTTTTTTACCGTAAAGGCCTTTTACGAGTTCGGAACGTTCGGCTATTTTATGGTGAACATCTATAATTCCATGAGCGGGAACACCTATGTGGACGAGGTGAACGTATCCGATATCGACAGTTATTTTGCCGAAGGGCAGATGAGCGAAAGCGTGTACGGCGACAATATCTATACCGGCGCCATCGACGGTAAAAACATCGTGCTCATAACCATAGAATCGGGTGAATGGTATGCGATAAACAAGGAATATACGCCCACGCTGTATGCCATGGCCGAAGGCGGTATAGCCGCGATAGATTATCATGCGCGCGATAAGACGAATTGCTCGGAGGCGCTCTCAATAATGGGCAGCTATCCGTCGGTGACCGCTCTCGAACCCGAAGGCGTGTCGGGCAACGCCATGCCTTACACTCTTGCCAACATCCTCGGGAAAGACGGATACACGTCGAACTATTTTCATATCAACGACGGCGGGTATTACGGCCGCGACGAGGTGTTCGAAAGTCTCTACGGCTTCGATAACACTCACTTTTTAGAGGATATGCCCCTTTTGGACGGCTACGAGAACAAAGAGGGCTTTTACGACTTCGATAAAGATTCCGATGTGTTCAAATATTATCTGCCTGAATTTACCTGCTCCGAAGACGACGGGCCGTTCTTTACGCAGATGATGACGCTGATCTCGCACGGCAGGTATACCGACCTTTTAGATTACGGCAACTATCCTTTCGAAACCACTCCCGAGGCAGTCGGCGAGGTGTCTTCGGGGGAGATGGACGAGGAGGAAACGGCTGAATTTTCCCGAAAGTGCCAGGTGAAGGGGTTGGAGGACTATTACGGGCTCATCGACAGGTTCCCTTCGACGTTTGTTGAAGGCACGGGCGGCATAAACGAAAGTTATCTGGAGGAGCAGGGCAAGTATTCCGAGATGTTCCTGCGATACAAGCGTTATCAGGCCGGCATCATGGACCTCGATTACGGAATAAATATGCTTGTAACCGACCTTGCGGCGAGCGGCGAACTGAAAGATACGTTTTTTATGTTTTATGCCGACCATTCCGCATATTACGACCAGATGAACTATATCATGAAGGGCATAGACAACAAGCAGTTCTACAATACCGACCTGTATGCCGTGCCCTGCTTCATGTGGTACGGCGGAAGCATGGATCTCAAGGCGGAGGCGCTCGATAT
Source organism: uncultured Clostridia bacterium (assembly GCA_944354725.1). Taxonomy (GTDB): domain Bacteria; phylum Bacillota; class Clostridia; order Christensenellales; family Borkfalkiaceae; genus Coproplasma. The sequence continues at coordinate 52,599 of CALVQA010000039.1, read as the reverse complement.
AGAGGGCTACTCGGCCGTCGACTATGTTTCTCCGGGGGACGGCGTTCTCAGGAGCGGAAAAATAACAAAATTCTGCAACACATACGATATCCTGCCCACCATACTTCATCTTTGCGGCTTCAGCTACAATCGCAATCTCTATCACGGGACCAGCATGTTTTCGGAAGAGGAGACGGTGTTCGTCAGTCACGAATCGGGTATCTTTATCGACGACATCTATTTTTCGACCATACACCTGTACGTTAAAAACGGCAGGGAGTGGGATATTTACGATTTCGACGAGACCTATCGCGACGAGGGGTTCGGAAGGCGTGAAATGCGCTTTTTGTACAGCGCCGTCGATTATTACGATAAGCAAACCATACTCGATGCCGTATTGCTCAACGACTATTTTGCCGACGTCGATTTTTACGGCGGCGACGTGACGTATGTGCAAAAGGTAAACTAATAAAGCAAAGGTGCGGCCGCCGCGTTTGCGGCCGCATTTTGTATGATGTGAAAGGGAGCGGAAAAATGGATAGCGGCAGCAAAACGGAGATACGTGCCGTGCGCGAAAGCGATTTGCGCGGCCTGAATCGTATATATGCCTATTATGTAAAAAACACGGCGGTAACGTTTGAGGACGAGGCGCCGTCGGACGAGGAGTTTTCGGAGAGGATACGCAAGGTGACCGCGTTTTATCCCTGCTTCGTCGCGGTTTTGCACGGGGAGGTCGCAGGTTATGCCTATGCGGGGAAATTCAAGGACCGCTCGGCGTACGATTGGGCCGTCGAAACTACGATATACGTTGCGCCCGGCTGCGTCGCCCGCGGTACGGGGCGCAAACTTTATGCCGCTCTCGAACGGGCGTTGAGGTCGCAGGGAATAGTTAACATGTATGCCTGCATAGCCTGTCCGAAGAGGGAGGACGAGTATCTCACGTTCGGCAGCGTTGAATTTCATAAAAAGACGGGGTTCAGAACGGTCGGAAAATTTGAGAATTGCGGCAATAAGTTCGGCCGGTGGTACGATATGGTGTGGATGGAAAAAGTTATAGGCTCACACATAAAAAATCCGCCTCGGCCGGTGCCGTTCAAAGCTATTTAGATATGATGCGATGTACTATGTCATACATAATATATGTATGGCAGACATTTGCGGCAGCCGTTCGTGTGTGCCCGTGCGGCTGCCGTTTGTATTTTTGCATAACAAAACACCTCTTCGCTTAAGTCAAAGCGAAGAGGTGTTTTTGGTACTCCCGGCGGGAATCGAACCCACAACGGCCCCTTAGGAGGGGGCTGTTATATCCATTTAACTACGGAAGCGTATTCTGTTTGCGCCGACGCGCATGTTTTGCGGAAGAACGTGCTGAGCGGGAAAGACGACGCGGCGGCAAGCGGGGGAGTGCGCCTTGCAAGTCTTTGAACGCGCGGCTGCGATCGAATTATTCGATCTTGGCGGCGCTTTTCCCTGCAACGCAAATATAATACATTAAATCATCGAAAAAATCAAACGATTTTAACGTCGATTTATAAATTAGCCTATAATTCAAGGGCCGTCGCCTCTGTGCGCGGCTCAGAGGGCTGCGCCTCGGAGCCGCGCATAAAGCGGTGGTCACTTTCTCTTTCTGTTGTAAAATATGTTGAACCTGAAGCGATATAAAATTATTGCCGTCGCCATTATCACTACGATAGACGTTACGGCGATCACGACGTTGATGTTTATATCCGTCACGTTAAGGCAGCGCACGTTTATCCACATCTGATTTATGTCGGCAAGATCGTCGCCGAAGTCGCGCATCACGACGCTCCGCGCGATAACGTCCTGCGTGGGATACTGACCGAAGGCCTGCCTGCCTATGCTTATCGTGCCGCCGCTGTAAACGGGATAGCCGGCCACATACTCATCGTCGTCGTAGTCGTGCGTGAGCCGAGCGCCTTCCACGTTGAGAGAATCCATGTCGATATAGATATAGCTGTCATCGCCGAAAAAGTAGCTCACGTCGTATACATATATGTTGTCGAATTCGTAGTAGTCTTCGCTGTCCTCGTCTGTTACGGCGCCGTAGCACCAGTCGAAGTAATTGAATACCTCGTCGGCGGCGATAGAGGAGGTGTAACCTATATAATACATGTTGCGCACGGCAATGTCGGGACGGGAGAGGAAGTTCACGAACGCTTCGGCGGCAGTCTGTTTCTGCTCGTTTCCTGCTATGCCGTCTTTGAGCATCACCCAGCCGTCGAACCACAGGTTGGTGCCCTCTTCCGGGACCGAATACCAAAGTTCGGTTTCGTCCTCGTCGGCCTGATCCATGATATAAACGGCGTCGCCCGACCACTGATAATTTGCTTTCACCTTGCCGGTCACCATGTCGGTTTTGCCGCTGTCCGTTTCAAAGGAATATACGTTTTCCTTCACCTTTTTCAGGAGCTCTTCCGCGGCGCGCACGGTGTCTTCGTCGGTGCTGTTCAAAAGATCGCTTCGTTCTTCGGCCTTCTGCTCTTCGCTCATGGCCGTATCGGCGTTTATCTCGTTCAGCCTGTCTTCGAACAGTACCGAAAGGGCTGCAAAATACGCGTCGCGCACGTTGTCTTTCACCGTTACCGACTTGTAGTAATCTTCGTTAATGAGGATGTCGCATGCCGAAACGTCGTCGAGGTCTTCGTCGACGAGCTCTGGGTTGAAAACAAAGCCCGTCGTGCCCCACATGTAGCAGGCGGCTATGCCGTTCCATTCGTTTTCGTAAAATATGCTGCCTTCGGCGCCGTCGATATAGCGCGAAACGTTGTTTACGTAGTAGTTCGTCTCTTTGGACTGGTCGGAAAATCCCTCGGAATAGGGCTGTATTTTACCTTCGTTCAGCAGCTTCATTATCATGTATTCCGAAGGACATACAAGGTCGTAAACGTCGCCCAGGTTGAGCTGATTGTACAAGTCCTCGTTTGTGCCGAAGGTGGAGTATTCGACGCGCACGTCAAAGCCGTAATCTTGCGAGTTGAACCATTCGGTGAAGTCGTCGATGACGCTGTTTTCGCCTATTATGCTGTCTTCGCCGGTGTAGGGGTTTTCTATGTCGATGGCTTCTTCGTCGTCCCAATCGCCGAGGTCGATGTATTCCTCCCAGTTCGATACGCGGAGCACTACCGTTTCGTCCGTCTCCGCGCAGCCGACGAGCGCGGCAACGGGAGTTGCCATAAAACATGCCGCGGCAACGGCCGCTATCCTCTTCTTTTTCATACTCGTTCCTCCGTTTTCTTCTTTTTCCCGGAGAGTACGTTCATAAGTACCACCGCGGCGACTACTATCACGAATATTATCGTTGACAGCGCCCATAGCGCCGTTTTGATGTCTGTTTGCCCGCCCTTGGTCGCGTTTACCACGTAAGTGCTTATGGTGTCGAACGTGGAGGGCTTGGTGTAAGTCGTTATAAAGTAATCGTCGAGGGAGAGGGTCACCGCAAGCATGAATCCCGAAAGGATGCCGGGGAGCAGCTGAGGGATGACCACTTTCATGAGCGCCTGTGCGGGGGTCGCGCCGAGGTCGAGCGCGGCTTCGTATAGGTTGTTGTCCATCTGTTTAAGGCGCGGCATTACCGAGAGGAACACGAACGGCGTGCACAATACCACATGTCCCAGGACGAGGGGAACGAAGGTGTCTTTCCCTATTTTCAGCAGCACTATAAGGAGCACGCACAGCGAAAAGCCCGTGACCACGTCGGCGTTTACGACGGGTATCTGATTTGCGTAGTTGATGAGGTGTTTTGCCGTTTTTTTGGAGTAGAAGGCGCCTATCGCTCCCAATGTGCCGAGTATCGCGGATATCAGGGCGGAACCGAGCGCGAGCGCTATCGTGCCTAATATCATGCCGCGCAGTTCTTCGTTTTCGAACAGCGTTATATAGTTTTTGAACGATATCCCGTCTATGGCTCCTCCGACCATAGTCGCGTCGGTAAACGAGTATACCGCGAGCAGCAGTATGGGGACGTATATGAACGCCAGTATCAGCGCGAGCCACGCCACGCTTAATATCTTTTTTGCCGTTTTCACAATATGTTCCTCCCTGCGGTCTCGTTGTTGTCGCTGAAGCGGTTTGTCGCCAGAGTGATCACGAATATGATGATAAGCAGGATCAGCGATATCATCGAGCCGTTGTTCCAGTCGAAGTGCGAAAAGTAGCTGCCTATCAGGCTGCCCATGATATAGGTGCTGTTATACAGCATGTCCAGCACTACGTAGTTGGTCATGGAGGGAAGCAGCACCATCGTCACGCCCGAAATTATGCCGGGCACCGAGAGGGGCAGTATCACTCTCATGAACACGGTAAAATTGTTTGCACCGAGGTCGGCGGCCGCCTCCGTCAGGCTGTTGTCGAGCTTGGATAGCGACGTGTACAGCGGCAGTATCATAAAGGGCAAAAAGTCGTAGCTCATGCCTATCACGGTGTTGAGGAAGGGGTATGCGGAGATGTTGGCCTCTATTGCCGTCAGTATCTCTTTCAGCGCGGTTATCCTGAGCGTGAAGTTTATCCACATCGGCAACACGAAGAGCATCAAAAGCACATATTTCTTTCTGAATTTGCTCCTCGAAAGGATGTATGCCACAGGATATGCTATGACGAGGCAGACGGCGGTGGTGGCCGCGGCTATCGCCAGGCTGTACAGCAGCGTGCCCAGAGTGTTGCCGTTGGTAAAGAACAGAACGAGATTGTCGAACGTGAACTGCCCCGTCCTGTTGGTGAACGCGTAATATACTATAACGAGCAGCGGGCATATCACGAACAATATCAGAAACGCGGCGTACGGTATGCACAACTGCTTTCTGTTGAAACGCAGTTTAAAAGTCTTGGTCATTTCTTATCACCTGCCGCAGGTTTTAACGAGAGTTTCAGCTTTTCGGGCGGGATTATAAGGCTTACCGTGTCGCCTATGTTCCAGAGATCGGGGCACGCGAGAACGTAGTCCTCTTCGTTTTCCTCAGTCCTAACGATATAGCGGTAGTGGTCGCCCTTTTATATCATTGAGATGATGCTGCCTTCAACGCCGCCGGCGTCCTTCTCGTCGCTCATCGTGATGTCGCCGAAGCCTACTTCGACGGTCACTTCCGTATCGGTGAGATCGAGTTTCTCGCCCGAAGCGGTTATGAGATAGCCCTCTTCGTCGAGGCGCGAGCCGGGATAGAGCTGCGTTACGTCGCATTCGAATTCGCCGTCGCCGAACTTTACCGTGTTGTTTTTTGTTATAACGCCGTCGTATTTGTTTTCGGTGTATACCTTTTCCATGATATGGATGCCGTCGGGCTCTATCCTCATGCCTATTACGGAATCGGGCGCCGCGTAACCGGTGGACTGTATAACTATTTCAAATCTGCCCACTTCCACGGTTATTTCGTAGTGCACGCCCTTGAATACGGTGGAGAGCACCTTGCCGCTCAATTGTCCTTCGCCGGGGCGGCATATCTTTATGTCTTCGGGGCGCACCACGACGTCGACGTACTGATTTATTTCGTAGTCGTCGAGACAATCGAATTCCGTGCCGCAGAATTTGACTTTAAGCTTGCCGGTCATCATGCCGTTGAATATGTTGCTCTCGCCGATGAAGTCGGCGACGAATGTGTTCACGGGCTCGTTGTATATGTCGGTCGGCGTGCCTATCTGCTGTATCTCGCCGTCGTTTATTACAACGATCTTGTCACTCATGGTGAGCGCCTCTTCCTGATCGTGCGTAACGTAGATAAAGGTTATGCCCAGCCTCTTGTGCATTTCCTTTAATTCTATCTGCATCTCTTTGCGCATTTTAAGGTCGAGCGCGCCCAAAGGTTCGTCCAAAAGGAGTATCTCGGGTTCGTTGACTATCGCCCTTGCTATGGCCACGCGCTGCTGCTGGCCGCCGGACAGGGTGGCTACCGAGCGCTTTTCGAAGCCTTCGAGGTCGACGATGTCCAAAACGTGCTTGACTTTTTCGTCTATCTCGCGGCGGGAGAGGCGCGTGAGTTTTTTGACTTTTGCGCCTTTTTTGTCGGTAAACTCTTCTTCCGTCTTTTTAAGGCGCAGCCCGAAAGCTATGTTTTCGTAAACGTTCAGGTGGGGGAAGAGGGCGTAGCGCTGAAAAACGGTGTTTACGGGGCGTTTGTTGGGGGGAAGGTTGCTTATGTCCTCGCCGTTTAAGAGTATCTGTCCCGACGTGGGCAGATCGAACCCGGCGATCATCCTCAGCGTCGTCGTCTTGCCGCAGCCCGAGGGGCCGAGGAAGGTAACGAATTCGCCCTTTTGCACCGTGAGGTTGAAATTTTCGACGGCAACGGTGTCGTCGAAAGATTTGCATACGTCTTTCAGTTCGATTATGGTTTTGGCGTCGCTCATTGCTTTTCTCCTTAAAGATCAAAAATTAGGCGGCGCCGAGATCCACAGGACCTTTGCGCTCGTCTTTCCCGCATTGCTCAGACAGTGCGTTGTGTTGGCTTTATAATAAAAAGTTTCGCCGCGCTTGCAGACGTAAACTTTTTTGCCCAGCGTTATCCGTACTTTCCCTTCGAGCACGAACCCGAATTCCTCCCCGTCGTGGGGGAAGTCCTCGGAAGAGGAGGCGCCGGGAAGCAATTCCAATATCACCGGCTCCATCATGTTCTTCTGCGCGTTCGGGATTATCCATTTGAGCGTCATGCCGTCGTCGCGCTTTTCGATGAAGTCGTCCGCGCCGAAAACCACCCGCTCGTCGTCCTCCTTTTTAAAAAACTCGGCGAGGTCGGTGCCGAGCGCCGCCAGGATATCGCACAATGTGGCGATCGACGGGGAGGTTATGTCGTTTTCTATCTGAGAGATATAGCCCTTGGTGAGCTCGCATCTGTCGGCGAGTTCGGCCTGCGAAAGGTTGAGCTGCTGCCTCATCCGTTTGATTTTACTGCCGATTTCCATAAACTGACCCTTCTAAAGCCAACTCCGGCCGCGGCGCGGAAAGCGTGTTCCGCTAAACGCGGTGTTTAAGTTTATTAAACGGTTAGCATTTTTAAACAAAAAGTTTAGCAATAATAAATCGCGTTTGATTATAAGCGCATATGTGCAAGATGTCAAATAAATTCGGCGAACTTTCAAATGTGTTAATAAATTGCATGTTTGTGAAATGTTTGTGAAAAAATCACATCACACGCGCCACGCGCGTGCGCGCGACGATATAATTGAATTTTATCGTGCCGCCGCTCAGAACGAAGGCAGGGCGCCGCGGGTATTGTCCCGCGGCGCCCTGCCGGATTTGCGCGTAAAAAAATCGGGCGCATGCGCGCCCGATGACGTTTCGGTTTTACTCCATCTCGTTGAGCCTTTTTGCAAGACCGCTCTTTTTGTTGGCGGCGGTGTTCTTTTTGAGAACGCCCTTGGTTACGGCGCCGTCTATTACCGAGCAGGTCTCGGGGAACATGGCGGCGGCGGCCGCTTTGTCGCCGCTTTCAACGACCGCAAGGAATTTCTTCATTGCGTTTTTTACCTGAGTTTTGATAACTCTGTTCCTCATTGTCTTCTTTTCGGTTACGAGAACGCGCTTTTTCGCTGACTTTATGTTAGGCACTTCTATCTCTCCTTTAAGCGTATCAATAAAATTCTTGAGTAATTTTAGCATAAAAAAATGCCATTGTAAACTAATTTATGCCGTCTTTCGCATTTTTTTCATATAAATTTTGTCCGCCAATAGAATATTTATATGCGTATCTCAAACAGCCGGGGGCCGCTCGTGTGTGTATTCGACAGCGGCATCGGCGGGCTCAATCTTTTAAACGCCTGCGTGCGCCGCATGCCGCAGGCGGACTATTGCTATTTTGCCGATAATTTCCGCGTGCCGTACGGCAATCTCCCGGAAGGAGAGGTGAAGGAGCGGGTGATGCGCCTCTTCGGCGAAATGGCAAAACTCTCGCCCGACGCCGTCGCGATCGCCTGCAATACCGTTACGGCGGAGTGCATATCCGACCTGAGGAAACGCTTTGCCTTTCCCGTCATCGGAATGGAGCCGGCCGTTAAGCAGGCCGCCGCCGCGGGCGGAAAATTTCTTGTTCTGGCTACGGAATCGACCTGCCGCAGCGCCGCGTTCGCTCGCCTGATAAACAGATACGGCGCCGATGCGGAGGTGTGTCCGCAGAGGTTGTTGGCGGGAAGGATAGAGCGGGAAATTTTCTCTCTCGACGCGAAGACCATGGCCGACGACCTTCCCGCAGGGAGATACAAAGCGGTGGTGCTTGGCTGCACGCACTATGTTTTTATAAAAAATGCGGTGAAGGAGCGCTATCGCGCGCCTGTTTTTGACGGGGTGTTAGGGACGGCTGACCACTTGGCGGCCACTTTAGGGATTTTTGACCACTCAACAAAAATAACAGGCAAAATCGACTTTATTTGTGGCAATTTGGCAAAAAATCGTGCAGTTTTTGAGATGTTGCAACATAATTCATTTTAAAATTTTTCTTGAAATTTTATCGTGGAATTCGTCAAGATGCAAAAAAATAAAAAAATATCAAAAAAATTTACGGTTGGTGGTTGACAGTGGTCATTTTATGTGGTATCATAATTTCACAGTTTATTAAAGGTAGTAGCGATGTTTTTTCTCACGGGCGAATACAACCACCAGTTGGACGCGAAAAACAGGATACGGATACCTTCGAGACTCAAGAAGGAGATGGGCGAAGACAAGAAATATTACTTCGCCAAGGGTACCGACGGCTGTATTTTCATATTCCCCGAAGAAGTAGCGAAAGAACAGCTCGCCAAAATAAACGAGGAAAGAATGTCCGACGCGGAAAAGCGCCGCGGCATAAGGTCTTTCACCAAATCGTTTGTGCTTGCCGAGGAAGATAATCAGGGCAGAGTGGTTCTGCCTTCGAACCTCAGAGAGTTTGCCCGCATAAAAAAAGACGTCGTGTTTTGCGGCGTGGGCAACAGGGCAGAGCTTTGGGCAAAAGAGGTATACGACGAATACTTCGCCGACGACGACGATAACTTCAACGAATACTTCGATTCCCTCGGGATCTGACGATGGGCGCGTTTTCACACTTACCCGTAATGCTCGAAGAATGTATGTCAGGCCTGAACATTTCGGGCGGAGGGGTATATTTCGACGGTACGCTCGGCGGCGCCGGGCATTCGTACGAGATACTCAGGCGTTCGTCACCCGACGGTAAACTCATCGCCACCGACCTCGACGAAGAGGCGATAGCGGCGGCAAAGGAGAAGCTCTCGGCCTTTCCCGGCAGGTTTTTTATTCACAAATCCAACTTCAAAGATTTCGAAAGAGTCTTGGACGAAGAGGGTGTGGGCAGTCTCGACGGCGTTATGCTCGATTTCGGGATATCAAGCCATCAGATAGACGTGCCCGAACGCGGTTTTTCGTATCTGGCAGAAGATGCTCCGCTCGATATGCGCATGGATATGTCGGCGCAGCTTACGGCGGAAGAGGTAATAAACGAATATCCGCAGAATGAACTCGCAAAAATACTCAGGCAGTTCGGCGAAGAAAAATTCGCGCCGCAGATAGCCGCAAATGTGGCTAAAGCAAGGGCGCGCGCACGTATCAAGACCTGCGGCGAGTTCGCAAGAATAATCGAAGAAAGCATTCCCGCAAAATTCCGGCAAAACGGCCCTGCCGCTCGTAAAAGTTTTCAGGCAGTGCGCATCGAGGTGAACGGAGAGCTCAGCGGGCTCTACGAAGCCGTTTTAGGCCTTACCCGAAGGCTTAAAAAGGGCGGAAGGATAGCCATCCTCACCTTTCATTCGCTGGAAGACAGAATAGTAAAAAATGCTTTCCGGTTTTTGGAAACGGACTGTGTGTGTCCGAAAGAACTTCCCGTTTGCGTTTGTGGAAAGAAAAGAGAAATAGAAATAATTACAAAAAAGCCTGTAGTGGCCGGCCCGCAAGAGCGCGTGATCAATTCGCGTTCGCGCTCGGCTAAGCTGCGTATAGCGCAAAAAATCGTTTAGGCGATAAAACCTAAGGCAATTTTAAGGAGTGGATCATGGCAGCAGCATTATCGGTTCTCGAAAGAAATACATATTTGAATCAGACGACGGAAGCCGCGTCGGCCGTATCGGATGCCGAGCAGCTTCACAACGCACGCATGAAAAACAATCTCGCGCGTCTTCTCAATCCTGCAAACACCACGCAGGATGTCGTTGCGAGCATCGATGCCGAGGGTACCAACGTCATAAGGACGGCTCCTGTTGAAGAGGAGCCTGCGGCGCCTCTCTCCGCTCACGACATGCTCTACGGGCCCAGGCGCGCAAGCAAGGCCACCGTTACCAGGGGCATCGTCAGCGCTAGCGAACAGCCCGCCCGTCAGCCAGTCTATATGGTCACCAACGCGCGTGCCGATTCCGATCTGTTCCGCGCCGACAGTCCCATAAATCGCCAGGTGTATGCTTCTACGCCCGCCGAGGCCTATGCCGCGGCAAGGGAGAGGGCGGCTGCTGCGGCAGCAGCGGCGGCCGCGGCGGCAGCTGCAGTCCCCGCGCCCGTAATGAGGCAGGAAGAGGAGAGCGAGGATCTCCGTCCCACCGCCACGACGATACAGTATCAGACGATAGGCGCCGACGGTACCGCCGTGAGCGGCAGCGTCGCCCGCACGAGGCAGGAGGGAGAGATCGCCCGTCCCGCGGAGCGTGAAGAAAAGGCGGAAAAGTTCACGCTCACCAGAAAGGATAAGGTCGTCATCGGCGTTATCGTAGGGCTCATTCTTGCGGTTTTCGTGCTCATCATCGTAAATTCGGCGGTGATCTCCAACCTGAACAACGATATCGGAATGCTCGAAGAAATGGTGCAGACCGTTCGTTCGGCCAATGCGAATGCCGCTTCGGAATACTCCGATCTCGTCTCCCGCGAAAATATCTATAACATCGCGCTTGAGATGGGTTGGATCAACTGAATATATCCAACGGAGAATGTTATCATAAATAAAATTAAAAACAACCGTACGGGTTTTTCCGTAACCGTTTTACAAAAGAGGTTATTGTCGGCAAGTCTGGCAATAGCCTTTATTTTTTGCGTGATAGCGGGCAGATTCTTCTATATTCAGGCGATCTGGGGCAGGGAGCTCGTGCTTAAGGCGACCGATCAGTGGAACAGGGAGATACCCGTCATCGCGTCGCGCGGGCTGATACGCGACAGAAACGGCTCCGTAATTGCCGGCAACGAAAATACCTATTCGGTCTTTGTGCGGCCGAATGCCGTGGAAGATAAAAATTACTGCGCCGCGGCGATAGCGGGGGCGCTCGGGCTGGACGGCGATGCGGTCTTTCAAAAAATTTCCCGAAAGGGCGTTTCGGAAGTTACCGTAGCCGCGCACGTCGCCGCAGGCGATGTGGAAAAGCTCGTCGCCTGCGACATCGACGGCGTTTATTACGCGCGCGACAACACCAGGCTCTACCCGTACGGCGAAGCGCTCTGTCAGGTGCTCGGCTTTACCTCGACTGACGGATCGGGAATATCGGGATTGGAAAAGTATTACGATGCCCTTCTTTCCGGAAAAAACGGAGAGATAATGTATACCACGGATATAGTCGGAGTCGAAACGGAAAACGCCGCCGTGGTGTATGCCCCCGCCGAGGACGGCTCTTCCGTAATGCTCACCGTCGACGCGCGCATACAGCTTGCCGCGGAGCAGGTAATGCGCGAAGTTTATTATTCTTGCGGGGCAAAAGCCGTTTCGTGTATTGTTCTCGACCCGCAGACATTCGAAATACTCGCGCTCGTAAATTATCCGTCGTATGACCTGAACGACGTGCCGAAAGACGATACCGACCTGCTCAACGCGCTGTCGCGCAACAGGCTCGTCGTCGATATATACGAGCCGGGTTCCACGTTTAAGATAATCACCGCGGCTGCGGATATAGAGGAGTATCTTAAGGGTAATTCCGCGGCATTTTCGCCCGAACACATATTCAACTCCTCCCGCACGCGTTCGGTGGACGGCACCACCATAAAATGCTGGTCCGACCATAAAAACGGGAAGCACTCCAATCAGACGCTCGCCGCCGCGCTGAACAACAGCTGCAACCCCTGTTTTACCGATATTGCGCTCTCTTTGGGCGTCGATACCTTTTACGGCTATCTGTCGGCGTTCGGGTTCGGCAACGTGACCGGTATAGATTTTTCGGGCGAGGCGGTGGGCATGCTGCTCCCTCAGTCCATGGTGCGCGATTGCGATCTCGCTCGCATGGGTTTCGGGCAGACGGTGGCGGTTACGGGATTGCAGCTCGCATGCGCAGCCGCGGCTGCGGTCAACGGCGGGAACTATTACGTGCCGCGGCTGCTGAAAGGCGTCGCGGGCGAAGACGGCGTCTTTGAGGAAGTTTCCCCCGTGTTGAAGAGCAAAGTGATAAGCGAAGAGGCTTCGCGCATGCTTGCGGAGATGCTTGAGGGGGTCGTCACCGAAGGCAGCGGTAAAAACGCTTATATCGAAGGATATAAAGTAGGCGGCAAAACGGGCACGGCTCAGAAGTACGAAGACGGAAAGATAGCCGTCGGAAAGTATGTGTCGTCGTTCATAGGTTTTTTTCCGTCCGATGCGCCCGAATATCTCGCGCTTATAACGGTAGACGAGCCGCAGGGCGCATATTACGGCAGCACTGTGGCGGCACCGGCGGCGAAGAGCGTTTTCGAAAGCATCATCGCTTTAAAAAATATAAGGCCGTATGAATAGCGCGCGGACGGCCGGATTTTTTGCCGCGCGTAAGGAGGAGATATGAGGCTTGAAGAGATAGCGCATGTTCTCGGTTGCACCGTCGGGTGCGATGCCGAGATTGGCGGGCTGTGCACCGACAGCGGCAAGGTGAAAAAGGGCGACCTTTTCTTTTGTTATAAGGGGGCGCGTTTCGATTCGCATGACTGCGCGCGTGAGGCGGAGAGCAGGGGCGCCGCGGCGCTGGTGTGCGAACGACGGCTCGACTGCCCGCTTCCGCAACTTATAGTCGGCGACGGCAGGGCGGCCGTTGCCAAAGCGGCCCGGGCTTTTTACGGTGCTGCGGACAGGAAATTGAAAATAGTCGCGATAACGGGCACGAACGGAAAGACGACAACGTCGTATATGCTGAACGGCATATTCCGCGCGGCGGGCAGAAGGTGCGGGGTGATAGGCACTCTCGGCGTGTTTTATGCCGGCAAATGTATCGCGCCGGAACTCACCACGCCCGATCCGGTATACCTGCATTCCGTGTTGCGCGATATGCTCGATTGCGAGGTGGAATATGTGTTTATGGAGGTGTCGGCGCACGCCCTGCACTACGATAAAGTCGCGGGCATATCCTTTGCGGCGGGGATATTCACCAACTGCACGCACGATCATCTCGATTTTTTCGGCGATATGGCAAGCTATGCCGCGGCAAAGAAAAAATTGTTCGAAGGCGGCAGGTGCGCGCTGGCGGTGATAAATGCCGACGATGCCGTCGGCATGGAGATCGCCCGTTCGCTGCCGTCGCCGATAACTTACGGGTTGAAAAACCCCGCCGACGTTTTTGCCGTCGACGTGGAGGACGATCTGGAAGGCGTCGGCTTCGTGCTCAATCTTTTCGACGAATTGTACGAGATAGAGCTCAACCTGCCCGGCGAACACAATGTGTATAATGCCATGGCTGCCGCGACGTGCGCGAAACTTCTCGGCGTGGATATCTCGGTCATCGCCGAAGGTTTGGCTGCGCTCAAAGGCGTGCCCGGAAGGCTGGAACGGGTAGGGATATATAACGGTGCGCACATATTCGTCGATTTCGCGCATACGCCCGACGGGCTCGAAAAATCGCTTGCCTCCCTCAAAAAGTTGTGCCGCGGCAAGCTGTATTGTCTGTTCGGCTGCGGCGGAGACAGGGACAGGGCTAAACGGCCGCAGATGGGCGCGGTCGCGGCGAAGTATGCCGATTTTTGCATAATAACTTCCGATAATCCGCGCTATGAGGATCCCTACGACATAATTCGCGAAATAGAGGAAGGGGTCAGACCTTCCGGCAAGGCGTATGTGGCCGTTACCGACAGGGAGACCGCCACGCAATACGCCGTGAACATACTAAAAGAAGGCGACGTGCTGCTCGTTGCCGGCAAGGGAGGGGAAAATTATCAGGAGATAATGGGTATAAAACACAGCTATAACGACAATACGGTAATAAAAAACATCATAGGGCAATAAATTTTATATAATGAAGACGGCGGCGGCCGCGGCGATCGCGGCATTTGTCATCTCGCTCGCGCTTTGCTGTTTCGTAAGGCCTTTGTTCAAGCGGCTCGGGGCGCGGCAATATATTCTGGGATACGTAAAGGAGCATAAAGGCAAGAGCGGCACGCCCACGATGGGCGGGCTCGCCTTTGTGTGCGCCGCGGTCGTTGCTTCGCTGCTGTTCTGCGGGGTGAGGTCGGTAACGATAAACCTCACGCTCGTGATAACGGCGGGGTTTTGCCTTGTGGGCTTTGTGGACGACTTTTTAAAAGTGTACCGCAAGGACAACCTCGGGCTCAGGCCCTATCAGAAAATAATTTTTCAGTGCGCCATAGCCGCCATTGCCGCGGTGTTTTGCTATGTAAACGGCATGACGGCGTTGAATATCCCGTTTTCCTCTGTTTCGGCAGACATAAAATGGGGTATCGTCCCGCTCGTTTTGTTCGTGTTTCTCGCCACGGTAAATTGCGTGAACCTGACAGACGGGCTCGACGGGCTTGCCGGCGGAACATGTTTTTGCTATATGTTTTTTGTCGGCCTGCTGCTTTTTGCCGCCGAACGGACGGAATATGTTCCGTGCTTCTGCATGTGCGGCGCCGTTGCGGCGTTTTTAGTGTTCAATACGAACCGCGCTTCGCTCTTTATGGGCGATACAGGCTCTCTCGCTCTGGGCAGCTTCATAAGCTGCGTGTCTGTGTTTTCGGGCAATGCGCTGTATATACCAATAATCGGCATAATGTTCGTCGTTTCGGGAATATCCGTGATCGTTCAGGTAATATACTATAAGCGGACAAGGCGCAGGATATTTCTCATGGCGCCCGTCCACCATCATTTTCAGATGAAGGGCTGCGCCGAAAGCAAGATCTCATATGCCTATGCCGCGGTGACGGCTTTTGCGGGGCTCGTTTGTCTGATTTTTGTCTGAGGTGAAATGTGTATTTCAAAAATCAGAAATTTCTTGTTGCCGGCATGTCCAGATCGGGTGAGAGTTCTGCCCGATTTCTTCTTAAGCGCGGCGCGGAGGTGTATGTTTACGACGACGTCGCGGGCGACAAGATATCTGCGGTCATGACGGAGCTTGCGCTCATAGGCGCACATCCCGTCGACTCCGACGGGCTGGAGCGCGCGGTGAATTTGTGCGACGTGCTCGTACTCAGTCCCGGCATCCCCATAGACAATTCGCTGCCGCTCTCGTTCAGGCGGCAGGGAAAGTGCATAATAGGGGAAGAGGAGCTCGGCGCCCTCTATCTGAGGGCGACGGCGGTGGCCGTTACCGGGACGAACGGCAAGACCACCACCGTTTCCATGATAGACGGCATCCTTAAAGCGGCCGGCAAAAATTCCGTTTTGTGCGGGAATATAGGCAATCCGCTCGTCGGAGAGACAGAGGCTCTCGGGTTCGACGATTTTGCAGTCATAGAAGTTTCTTCCTTTCAGCTCGAAACGCTCTCCAGCCTTCGTCCGCATGTTGCGGTGATCACGAATATAACCGAAGATCACCTCAACAGACACTATAATATGGAGAATTACATATTTCTGAAGAGTAAAATATTGCGTAATCTGCGCGGCAGCGAATACGCCGTGCTCAACGCCGACGACAAGACCGTGAGCGCTTTTGCCGAAAAAATACGTTGCCGGGTGATCTTTTTTTCCATGCGCCCCCGTACCGACGGCGTGTGGTGCGAGAACGGAGCGGTGTACTGCGACGGCGCGCGGGTGTTCTCCGTGGCGGAGATGAAGGCGGGCGGCGAACACAATGTTTACAACGCTCTCGCGGCGATAGGCGCGGCCAAGGCTTTGGGCCTGGATATGAAGGTCGCGGCAAAGGCGGTATGCGATTTCAAGGGCGTGCGCCACAGGATAGAAACGGTGTGCGAGCGCGACGGCAAAACGTATATCGACGACAGTAAAGGAACAAACGTCGACGCCGCGATCAAGGCTATCGACTGTATGCGCCGCGAAACGGTGATGCTGCTCGGCGGCAAGGATAAGGGGTACGAATATTATCCGCTGTTCAGAAAAATAAAGGAGAGCAGGGTGGTGCATACCGTGCTCTACGGCGAAAACAGGTTCAGGCTGCTCGCCGCCGCGCAGGAGGCGGGATACAATTCGTTTTCGCTTTGCGACGATTTCGAAATGGCGGTAAAACTTGCCGATCATACGGCAAAGTCGGGGCAAAACGTGCTTCTCAGCCCAGCGAGCGCGAGCTTTGACGAATTTTCCGGCTATGAGGAGCGCGGCGACGCGTTTGCTCGCATGGTAAAAGGCGATGAAGGCGTTTAAAAGCGTGCCCGCCGCACGGCCTCGGGGCGATGTGCCGCTGCTCGTGTGCGTGTGCCTTATGGTGTGCTTCGGATGCCTGATGATATATTCGGCGAGCAGTTACGTAGGTAAGGTTCAGTACGGCGACGCGTTTTATTTTTTTAAAAAACAGGCGCTCGGTGCGGTGGCGGGCGGTGCGCTCATGGCGTTTTTTTGTTTTTTTCCCTATCGCCGGCTGTACAGATTCAGATACGTCGCCGTGGCCGCGGCCGTAGCGCTGCTTGCCCTGGTGTTCGTGCCGGGCGTGGGAGTGACGAATTACGGCGCGACTCGCTGGATAGGGCTCGGTCCGCTCACCCTTCAGCCTTCGGAAGTGGCAAAGTATGCGTATGCTCTGTTTGCGGCTGCGTATTTCAGTAAAAATTACCGCAAAGTTAAGAGTTTTTCGGGCGTTCTGCCGGTCCTTGCCGTCGGGGCGCTGTTTTGCTTGTTGGTCATTCTCGAGCCGAACATGTCTATAACGATGTGCATAGGGATGCTCATGCTCGCGCTCGTATACCTCGCCGGCACAGGACTTAAAACGTTCGCGCTCGTCCTCATCCCGTGCGCGCTCGCCGTTCCGGCGCTCATAATCGCCGAGCCGTACAGGTTGGAGCGTCTTTCGGCATTTCTCGATCCGTGGTCGTCGCCGCTCGACGAAGGTTATCAGCTAATACAGTCGCTGTATGCCTTGGGAAACGGCGGATTGTTCGGGGTCGGGTTGTTCAACTCCACTCAGAAATATCGTTTCCTTCCGTTCGCCGAGAGCGATTTTATTTTATCGGTGATGGGAGAGGAGCTCGGTTTTTTCGGGCTCATGGTGTTTTTCTGCGGCTGCGCCTTTATAATATGGCGTGGGATGAGGATCGCAAAAAACTGCGGGGAGCCGTTCGGCTATCTCCTTGCCGCGGGATTCACGCTCGTCTACGGCATACAGGTGGTCATAAACGCGCTTGTCGTCAGCGGCACGATCCCTCCCACGGGCTTGCCGCTTCCGCTCATTTCCAGCGGCAACACTTCTCTTATAATAACCATGGCGTCCATGGGCGTGCTCTACAATATTTCGCGCGGCTCGGCCGTCTCTACGGGGTTGCCGCGTGCGCCCTCCTTTAACAAATAAAAAGCGTTTTCCATATAATGAATTATCGTACGGCGCGCGACTGCGCGCCGTCGGCGTTTCCTGTCGCCGCCGGCGTTTCGGCGGTGGCACGAATTTACATACACGGAGATAATATGGATAAATATATTGTCAACGGAGGGAACAAGTTATACGGCGAGGTCTGCGTTCAGGCGGCCAAAAATTCCGTTCTGCCGGTGCTGGCCGCATCCGTGCTCGCCGAAAAAGAGGTGCGCGTCGCGGGCGCTCCCCGCATATCCGACGTAAAAAACATGATGAAAATACTCTCCTGCCTCGGCTGCCGCGCCGAATACGACGGCGACGATATTTTCATCGATCCGTCGCCCGCTCGCTGTTGGGAGATCCCTCGCGCGCTCGCCCATGTTCTCAGATCCTCGGTATTTCTGCTCGGGCCGCTCGTCGCGCGCTTCGGCAGGGCGAGGATAGCTTATCCCGGGGGTTGCGACATAGGGCTCAGGCCTGTCGATCTGCACCTTAACGGCCTTAAAAGGCTGGGCGTGACGATTACGGAGAGCAACGGCTATATCCTCTGCGGGTGCAAAAAACTCGTCGGCAACGAGATAATGCTCGATTGTCCGAGCGTGGGCGCCACCGAAAACATAATGCTGGCGGCCGTAAAGGCCGAAGGCGAGACCGTTATAAAGAACGCCGCGCGCGAGCCGGAGATAGAGGATCTTCAAAAATTTCTGAACCTGCTCGGCGCAAAAGTGCGCGGTGCGGGCAGCGGCACGATAGTCATAGACGGCGTGCGAAGCCTCGGCGGCGCGACGTTCCGCCCCATGGCGGACAGGATAGAGGCAGGCACGTTTCTCATTGCGGCGGCGATGTGCGGCGGCGATGTTTCCGTGAACGGGATAAGCGGAGAAAATATAAGTTCGCTTTTACATAAACTTAGGGAAAACGGTTGCAAAATAGATATAAAAAATGATAAAATAAATATAAAAAGGGAGGGGCGGCTCGTTTCGGTCAAATCGGTGGAAACGCAGCCGTACCCGGGTTTTCCTACAGATCTTCAGGCGCAGATGACCGCTCTGTGCTGCATATGCAGCGGGCAGTCGATAGTCACCGAAAATCTGTTCGAAACGCGCTTCAAATATGTTCCCGAGCTCAGAAAAATGGGCGCGGACGTCACCGTCGTAGACAGGAACGCCTTTGTGCGCGGGGTGGATAGGTTCACCGGCGCTACGGTAGTCGCCTGCGATCTCCGCGGCGGCGCGGCGCTCGTGCTCGCGGCGCTTTCCGCTGAGGGGAGAAGCGAGGTCCTGGATCTCTCTCATATCGACAGGGGCTACGGAGATTTTGAATATAAGCTCCGCTCTCTCGGCGCGGACATAGTGCGGGTGGCGGTGTAGAAAGATCTTTCGTTTTGCTCATAAACAATCAAATACCGTTGAAACCGCATTTTTTGCGGACGGAGAAAATTCATGAAGTACATAAGAAAAGCAATAGCTCTCGTGCTCGCCGCCGTATTCATCGCGGCCGTGGCGATAGGGCTCAGCGTAGTGTTTGCCGTGCGCAACATCAACGTCTTCACGATAGATTACGGCGCCGTTGCCGACGGAGACGGAGTGGACGAATTTGCCGGCTCGGTGGCGCGCATAAAAGAGGGGCTTGCCCGGTTCGAGGGAAAGACGATTGCCACGGTAAACGAGTCGGACGTAAAAGAAATAGTCGGATCCGACGGTTATGCCGAATACGTCTCTCTTGAAAAGATATATCCCTGCACGATAAACGTCACGGTAAAAGAGCGCCTCGAAGTGTTTGCCGTGCCTGCGGCTGACGACGGCGGGCAGGGCTATAACGTGCTCGACGTCGATCTCGTTCCGATAGCTTTCAAGGCGGAGAATGTAAACAATCTCGACGGCTCGCCCAATGTGCTTCTTGAAGGCGTCGCCGAGGACGACTACGGCATCGTCGGTTCTGTATGCAGGGCGTTCGGCGAAAAGTTCTCCTCCGTCCGTTCCTTTGCCGAGAGCGTTACCGTCGTAAACGATAAGATCCTCGGCGAGTTGCTCCGCATAAAACTGCGCTGCGGCGTTACTATGGAGGTAAGGGATTTCCGCGTGCGCACGGACGAAAAAGCGGAGGCCCTGTTCAATGCCTTCGACCTCACTCCCGACTATCTTAAGCTCGGCGGCGTGATGTACTGCATGGAGACGCAGTCCGGCGCGATAAGGGTGATCCTTCCCGATGATACGGTCGTGTGAGGTCGGCTTTTTGCCGCATGCGCGCATGTTTTTGCTATAAATGACGGCGTCCGTTTTCGCGGGCGTCGTTTTTTTGCTTATTTTGTAAAAAAATGTAAGCAAGGGACAATATATTGTGCAAACATCTGCTTTTTTAACGTGTTTTTTCTTGACATCAAAGGGGCTGTTATTATATAATTAATACATAGTGGCACAGGTGGGACATCGTTTATAAAAAATGCTTTTCCGGTGCCTTTTACGGAGTTCGTATGCTCAATAAAAGCGTTACGGTCGTAGACGTCCGTTCCTCCGATATGACTGCCGTGGTGGCAGAGCGCGGAGTGAACAAAACGTTTGTGATCAAAAGTAAATTTTCCTGTGGGTACGACGGTTTCGCCGAGGGGCAGCTCATCGACGCGCGCAGCTTTGCAAGCGCGTTTCGTTCGGTAGTCAAAAGCACTTCCGAAGCCTGCGGCGGCAGGATAGGGACGCTGTACGTAAGCGTTCCTGGCGAATTTACGGATGTTTGCGTGACCGATAATACTATAAGTTTCCAGTCGTCGAAGCGTGTCGGCCGCGGAGACGTGAAAGCTCTCGAAGAGAGCTCCCGCCCCGCAAAGAAAAGCGGATGGAGGCACATCGGTTCGGGTTGCCTGTATTACGTTCTGTCGGATATGCGCAGGGTGGTCGATCCCGTCGGCCTTCCTTCGGACAGCCTTCGCGGAAGGTTGTGCCATTATCTTTGCGCCGCCTCTTTTTGTGAGGCGTGCCGGAGCGCTCTTTCGGGAACGGGGCTTGTTTCGGACATAAGGTACATACCCTCTGCGGGCGCGGAGGCCATGTATCTGCTCTCGCCGGAAAAGCGTGACGAATACGCGGTGTTGTTCGATTTCGGCTTCATATCTTCCACATTCAGCGTGGCGTGCGGCAACGGCGTCGTGTTCAGCGAAAGTTTTTCGCTCGGTGCCGGCCACATCGCGCTCTACCTTACCGAAACGCTCGGCGTTTCGTTCGAGGCGGCGGAGCAGTTGCTCGGCAAGGTAAACCTCAATTCGGTCGAAAGCAGGAACGGCACGATAGAGGTCGTTTCGGAGGGCCGCACCTGCAGTTTCCTCACATATGAGGTCAAAGACAGGATACGCGAAGCTCTCGACGGCATCTGCGAGGCGATAGAAGAATGCGCCGCAAGTTTTACCGAGCGCAATCTCGACTATAAAGCATTGAATATCACGGGCGAAAGCGCCATGTGTGTGCGCGGTGCGGTCGATTATATGTGCAGCAGGCTTTCACGCAAGGTGGAAGTGGCCGCGCCCGGGATCCCCTTTTACAATAAACCTTGTTTCGGCCCTCTTTTCAGCCTCATAGACGCGGCTGTGGAAGAGCGGGAAGATTCATCGGTATTGTCAATAATTTCAAAAATTTTTAGATAGCGGCTGAACGCCGTCAATCATACACGGAGGTTGAAAATGTTTAACGATTTTAACGATAACGTTACCAACATCGCAGGCCGCGCCAAAATCAAAGTAATAGGCGTTGGCGGCGCAGGCAATAACGCTGTCAACAGGATGATAGAGGCGGGCATCATGTGCTCCGACTATTATGTTGTCAATACCGACAGTCAGATACTTGCTTTGTCGCCTTGCGAGAACAAGATCCAGATAGGCAGCGCTCTTACCAAGGGCCTCGGCGCGGGCGCCGAACCCGACGTTGGTCGCATGGCTGCCGAAGAGAGCAAAGACGCTCTCACCGATGCGGTAAGGGATACCGACCTTCTCTTCATAACCGCGGGCATGGGCGGCGGTACCGGTACCGGCGCTGCGCCCGTGATCGCAAAGATCGCGCGCGATATGAAGATACTTACCGTAGCAGTGGTGACCGAGCCCTTTGCTTTCGAGGGCAAGAAACGTATGGAGAACACGGTTAAGGGCCTTGAAAATCTCAAAAAGTACGTTGACACCCTCATCATCATCCCCAACGACAAGATACGCACGGTAGTTCCCAAGAACACCCCGATGAAGGAAGCTCTCCGCGTTGCGGACGAGATACTCAAGCAGGGCATCAAGGGCATAGCCGAACTCATCGTCAACCCCGCGCTCATCAATCTCGACTTTGCGGACGTTAAGACCATCCTCAAAGACAAGGGCGTGGCTCATCTCGGCGTAGGTGTGGCCAAGGGCGAGAACAGGATAATAGAGGCGGTAAGGGTGGCGGTAAACTGCCCGCTGCTCACGACTACGATAGAGGGCGCGCGCGGCGTCATACTCAACGTTGTAGGCGGCGAAGACCTTACGTTCGACGAAGTAAACGATGCCGCCGAACTTGTCAAGAGCGTTGTAGACGCATCGGCGAACATTATATTCGGCGCCAGGATCGATCCCAACGTTCAGGACGAGGTCGAAATAACCGTGATCGCGACCGGCTTCCCCGGCTACGAGAGCGGCAAGCAGCAGCGCGAGGACGATCAGCAGCGCGTGTTCCGCAACAACTATTCTCAGCCCGCATACGGCGGTTCCCGTCTCTCGGTTTCCGATCCTTACTATGCGGCTCAGCAGGCGGCGGCTCAGAACACTTCGTCCATCCCTTCCTCGCGTCCTCAGCCGACCATGCAGCAGTCGCCTCTGCAGCGTCCTCAGCCTCAGCCCCAGTATCAGCAGCCTCGCTATCCTCAGCAGCAGCCTCAGTATCAGCAGCCTTACGGTCAGCCCCAGCAGGCTCCCGTTCAGCAGCCTCAGTACCAGCAGGCTCAATATCAGCAGCCCCAGTATCAGCAGCCTTATCAGCCTCAGCAGGCTCCCGTTCAGCAGCCTCAGCAGTCGCAGCAGACTATAGAGCGTCCTGCCGAAAAGAACGTTCCCCGCTTTGCTCAGCTTCTCAAGAATCTCGGCAGAAGGGGCGAGTGAGCGTTTAACGATAAGTCAATCAAAAAAGCGGCGTTATCGCCGCTTTTTTTATATGAAAAATGCGGCCGAACGTTTCGGCCGCATTTCTCCCCTACAAATCAAGTATTCGTCTGATCAAACCAAAGAAAGCTCATTTGTTGAGTGCGTCAAAGTAAGCCGTAAGGACTGCCTCTTTTATCTTGTCTCGGGTCTCGGTATTAAGCGGATGTGCAATATCCTTATATTCGCCATCATTAGTTTTCCTGCTCGGCATGGCAATAAATACGCCGTCGTTGCCTTCGATAACTTTAATGTCGTGAACCGCAAAGCAATCTTCGATTGTTATCGAGGCTACAGCCTTTAATTTATTGTCCTCCTTGCTGACTAATCTGATTCGTATGTCTGAGATTTTCATAGCGCTTACCTCCAGACTATACTTTTATGAAAACCATTGTACAATAAAATGTTTGAAATTACAATAGCTTTTCGACAATTTTTAATAATTTTTTGCGACAAAATTTTATAAAGCGTGCTAATGTAACAACTTTTTTAATAAAATTTACTATGCGTGACGATGTTTTGACGCGTTTCGGAAGTTTCTATTTTATAGGGATAGCGGGAATAAGCATGAGCGCGCTCGCCAGGTTCGCCCTCACGCAGGGCAAGCGTGTCGGCGGCAGCGATCGCGACGCGGAGGCTGCGGAGCGGCTGCGCGGGTTCGGCGTAAAGATCTTTCGCGGGGGCGTCGGCGGGCCCGCCTCGTACGACGCCGTGGTGTATACCGACGCGGTGTGTCGCGACGACGCGGATCTGAGATATGCGCTGTCTTTGAATAAGCCGGCCTTTTCCCGCGCGAAGTTCCTTGCCGCGGCATGCGCTAAGTTTGCCGATGTTACGGCAGTTGCCGGCGCCCACGGCAAAACGACCTGTACGGCGATGCTCGCTTCGATATTTTATGCCGCAGGCAAGAGGTTCTCGGCGCACATCGGCGGAAATTCCCTTCAGTTTTCTAATTTTTGTTCGTTCGGGAACGATTGCTTCATAACCGAAGCATGCGAATACAAAAAGAATTTTTTGCTTATAGATGCCGATACGGCGGTCGTGCTGAATACGGACGCCGATCATCTCGAATGTTACAGGGACGAAGGCGAGCTGCTGGAATGCTATCGCCGTTTTGCGTCCCGCGCTTCCAACGCCGTGGTGGCGTGCGGGGCGCTGGCCGAAAAGGTCAGCGGCGCCGTAACTTTCGGTACGGGGCGAGGAGCGAGTTTTCGGGCACGCAATGCGGAATGCTCGGACGGCTGTTATTCGTTCGAGCTGGAGGCCTTCGGCAAGACGGAGGGGAGAGTTTCTCTTTCGGTGCCCGGAAAGCACAACGTGCATAACGCGCTCGCGGCGGCGGCAGCGTCATATGTTCACGGCATAAGTTTCGACGGTATAATGCGCGGGCTGGAGGAGTTTGAAGGGGTGGAGAGGCGGATGCAGTTATTGGGCAATTACGGAGGAGCGAGATGCGTCGCCGACTATGCTCATCATCCGGCAGAGATCGCCGCCGCGTTGAAAACCGCGGGAAAGATAACCGAAGGGAAATTGTTCGTGGTGTTTCAGCCGCACACTTACTCCCGCACGAAGAACTTGTTTGCTCAATTCGTTGCGGTGCTTTCGCGAGTGCACAGGCTGTTGATATACCGTACCTATGCCGCCCGCGAATACTTCGATGAGGAGGGCTGCGCGTTCACGCTTTCGCGCGCGGTAAGAAAGAGCAGATACGGCGAATGCGCGGAGGATATAACAAAATTCATGTCCGCCGCGGGCGACGGCGATACCGTGCTGTTTCTCGGCGCGGGCGACATATACGACATCGCAAAAAAGATCCTTTCGGAAACCGACTGACAATACGTTAAAAAACTGCCGCGCCGCGGGACTTTTGCTCCCGCGGCGCGGCAGTTTTTTACGCGGCAGAGATACTTTGCGTGCCGCAGACGCCGCTTAAAAATCTATTTCCACTCCCCGTTTTTTACACGACACGGCAATGTCTATAAATTGCCTTGCTCTTCTCGGCGAACGTCCGCCCTTTGTGAGCGCCCAGCGCTCCGCGAGCGCAAGCAATCCGTCGTCGCATTCGAGGGATTCGTCCGCGGCGAGGCTCTTTACTATATCGAGATACTGCGTTTTGCCGGTAGAAGAGAACAGCACGGTTATGCCGAATCTGTCGGAGAGGGAGAGTTGCTCCTGCAACGAATCGTTCACGTGTACGGAGTTTTCGCGGTCGGAAAAATTCTCTTTCACTATGTGGCGCCTGTTGGATGTGGCCACTATCATGGTGTTTGCCGTATTCCCCGCGACCGAGCCCTCGAGGGCGGCTTTGAGCCCCGATATCTTGTCGTCGTTTTCGTTGAGAGACAGGTCGTCGATGAAAATTATGAATTTTAAAGGGTTTTCTATTATCAACTGCCGTATTTTGGGCAGGTCGAGCATGTTTTCTTTGTTGAGCTCGATAAGCCGCAGCCCGTCCTCCCAATATCTGTTCAGCATGGCGTGAATGGTGGAGGACTTGCCCGTGCCTCTGTCTCCGTACAGCAGCATGTTGCCGAACGGCAGGCCGCTCATAAAGTTTACGATGTTGGAATTTATCGTCGCTTTTTCCTGTTCGTAGCACTTCAGGTCGTCGAGTGTGACCGACGACGGGTTGCTCACGGGGACGAGCCTGCCGTTTTCGTAGCCGAACGCGCGATTGTCTATGAACATGCCGTAGCCGTATTTTTTGTAAAAGTTTTCAAGCGCTTCACACTGTTCTTCGAAGGTGCCTTCGAACGGTGCCGCGGCTTTGCCCGTGCACAGCAGTTCGGGCGCACGGTTTTCAAATTTTTGCAGGCAGCCGAAAATTATTTTAAGGTCGCGGACGTATGCCCTTTTCAGGTACGGGGAAATGCTCTTGTCGGAAGCGCACTTTATCGAAAAGGCGTTTTCGTCTTCGAGTATTTTTTTACATATGAAGTCGATGAAGTTGCTTTCGGCACCCGCCGCCATGGCGGCGGCCACCAACTTGCAGAAACTTGCGTCGTCGCCTTTTTCACAGGCGTCGGCAAACGCCGACACGGCTCCGTCGTTCAATATGCCGCCCAATACGGTGAGCAGGCGGATGTTTTCTTCTTCCATAAATTTTGACCGTTTCGTATATTTTTTAGTTATTATATACCCGTTTGCATATTTATGCAATATTTTCACGTTAAATTTTTAATATCGCTTGACTATAAAATTTCAAGAGGATATAATTGTAGACATATAAAAATCGGAGGATAAACATAATGTCGAAGATATACTATCAGTCGGATTGCGACATAAATGTTTTGAAAAACAAAACGGTTGCCGTGATAGGCTACGGCAGCCAGGGCCACGCGCATGCGCTCAATCTGCGCGAGAGCGGGGTAAACGTCGTTATCGGCCTTCATGAGGGCGGCAAGTCCTGGCCCAAAGCCGAGGCGGCAGGCTTTGAAGTTTATACCGTTACCGAGGCGGTCAAGCGCGCGGACGTCGTTATGATCCTCATCAACGACGAGCGTCAGGCCAAGGTATATAAAGAGAGCATAGAGAAAAACCTTAAAGACGGTGCGGCTCTCGCGTTTGCGCACGGGTTCAACATCCATTTCAAACAGATCATACCTCCCAAAAACATCGACGTGTTCATGATAGCACCCAAGGGCCCCGGCCATACCGTTCGCTCCGAATATCAGGACGGCAAGGGCGTGCCCTGTCTCGTCGCCATTGAGCAGGACTATACGGGCAAGGCGCTCGACATAGCCCTTGCGTATGCGGCGGGCATAGGCGGCGCGCGCGCGGGCGTGCTCGAGACCACTTTCAAGTGCGAAACGGAGACAGACCTCTTCGGCGAGCAGTGCGTGCTCTGCGGCGGCGTCACCGCGCTCATGAAAGCCGGTTTCGAAACTCTCGTCGAAGCGGGTTACGATCCTAAAAATGCCTATTTCGAATGCATTCACGAGATGAAGCTCATAGTCGACCTCATATACAAGGGCGGCTTCTCGATGATGCGCTACTCCATTTCCGATACTGCCGAGTTCGGCGATTACGAGACCGGCAAGCGCCTCATAACAGAGGAGACAAAGAAGGAGATGAAGAAGGTGCTCGAAGAGATACAGGACGGCACTTTTGCGTCCAAGTGGATAGCCGAAAACAACAACGGCCGCGCGCATTTCAATGCCAAGCGCGCGCTGGAAGCCGCTCAGCCTCTCGAACAGGTCGGTGCGGAGATCCGCAAGATGTATAGCTGGAACGACGAAGGCAGCATAATCCAGGCGGAAGAAGGCAAAACAAAATTGTGATTTTTAAAAATCGACTTAGCGAGGGGCGCGCCGAACGGCGCGCCCCTCGTTCCGCGTTTTATGTCGGGCGGAGGGGTTTCGCCGCGTACCGGGTCGCTACGCGCGCCCGCGGGCGCGCGCCTCTATTATAATATTCTTTCAGAAATCAGCTCGATTTTGTTGCCCTGAGACAATCGAAATGATATAATAAATATCAGTAAATACAGGAAAATATTTTGCGCGCCGGAGCGCGCAACGGAGAAATATAAAGTGAAAAAATCATCGGGTAACAAATCTTTGGTATTTACGAGGGAGACGTTCGGCATGGCGCTGCTGTTGTTCTGCCTCATAGTCACCCTCGCGCTGTGCAGCGGCAGCACGATTTTTGCGGGCTTTGGAACGGCCATATGCCACTTCATGTTCGGCACGTTCGGTTACGGCTGCTTTTTCGTGGTGTTTCTTTTTGCCTGCCTCGGTGTATGGCTCACGTTTGAAAAGCGCATTAAAATAAAACTGCGTCCCGCGTTTTTCATGTCGCTCACGGTATTCGTGCTGTTTTTGCTCTTTCATTCCGTGTCTACGGGCACTCGCGGCTTTACCGTGGACGCAGATTATGTTTCCGCCTGCTACGATGCCGCCGCGACGGGGGAATTTTCGTCGTATACCTTCGGCGGCGTCGTGTCTGCGGCGTTCGTGTATCCCGTGGCTGCGGCCACCACTTTCATAGGCGCGTATATAATTTTTTCGCTGCTTGCCGTGCTCTGCGGCTATTTTACCGTTAAGTCGTTTTTAAAGCATTACGGTAAAGTTTCCGCGCGCCCCAAGGCCGAAAAAACCGTTGCCGTTTCTGAGGCCGTCACCGCAGGTAATGCCGCAGAGGTCGCGGGAGACGCGCAATATGCCGCCGACGCGCTTCCCGCACAGCAATACGTCGGCGCGGACGGACAAGCCGTGCCCGAACAGGGATATGTCGGGCAGGAGCAGCAGTATCCGGCAGAGGGGTTCGAGCAACCCCGTTATGCCCGTCCCGCGGAAGGATTCCAGGGCAACTATCTTCCCGACTATCGGGATGACGCCGTTTATGACGACGGCACGCAGGGAGGGCAATATGCTGCTTCCGGTCAGAGCTATGCCGATCCTTATGCCGAATATCTGAGAAATCAGGAGGCCTACAACAGAGCGATAAGCGGAAACTCTTCAAGCTCGGACGACAGGTATTCGCCTGAGAATCTCGGCAGGCAGATAATTTTCGACCGCGACGAGTTTGCCGCCGAAAGCTACAGAAGGAACGGCATCTTTGACGAAAGTTCATACTTTAACCATCCGGTAAAGAGCAGCGGCAACAGCGGGAGCTATATCAACGGGTTCAGCTCCGGCAAGCAGTCTGCGGGCACAAAGATAGAACCGGTATATAACGGCAAACCTGCCGGCAGCGCCGTAGCGTCTCAGC
Source organism: uncultured Clostridia bacterium (assembly GCA_944354725.1). Lineage (GTDB taxonomy): Bacteria > Bacillota > Clostridia > Christensenellales > Borkfalkiaceae > Coproplasma. Next base: position 24,182 of record CALVQA010000039.1, on the reverse strand, counting down.
CTGCGACTCGTCCCGCTTCGGTACAGCAGGCACCTTCGCAGTCGGCTTCCGCTTCGGCCGCGGAACAGCCGCAGCGGTCTGCCGCCGAGGGTGCTTCTTCGGCTACATATACGGCCGCATATCAGAAGAGCGTGAGTTCTCAGCCTACGCCGTCGGTTCCGGGCGTAATATACGGCGACGCGCCCGTCAGCAAACTTTTTGACGAACCCGAAGAGAATGCGGCGCCTTTGACGGACGGCCCGGACGACTATTCTTCGGAACAAATGCAGGGCGGCATCGAGGATGCTCCCGAAACCGATTTTGATGTGAGCGACGAGCTCGAGCCTCGGCCTGCCGATATACATTCGGGCGGCGATATCCCGTCTCGCGAGAGCGTTTCGGATATCCCCGCGCGCGAAAGGGACATAGACAGGGCGCTGTTCGGGACCGACCGCGGGCGCGAAGACGTTTCTTTCCCGCGCAGAAACGGCGACGGCGTGGACGACGGGCGTTTTTCGTCGGGCGATGAGCCCCGCAGGGAAATTTCAGGGAACGAGCGCTCGGACGACCGCAGCCTGCGTCCTGCCGATAAGGAACCCGATCGCAAGATAGTCGGCTTCGGCGAACCGTCGGAGAGTACGCGCGGCGGCATTTCGGGCGAAGGCAGGGGAGGATCGGCCGGCGGCCTTTTCCCCTCGCGAGGGCAGCCCTCGTCGTCCGACGGCCCGAGGGCGGGAGGACTTTCTTCATTGTTTTCGGCATCGAATTCCCGCCTCGGAGAGAGCAGGATAGAGCCCGACAGTTCGCGTCTTTCCGTTCCCCGCCGCAGCAACGCCGACTTGTTCGACGAGCCCGACGATGACGAATCGCTTGCGGCGCGGGATGATTCGGGCAGGGCGGCGGCATCTGTCCCTCTGCCCGCTCGCAACGTTGCGCCCGTCCCCGCCGAGCCCGTCGCAGAAAAGAGCGAGACCGAACAGAAGGCGCCTCACGTCTGGAAAAAATATATGCGCCCGCCCCTCGACCTTCTCGAGGATTATCCCGAAAATTGCGGTGCCGACAGCGCCGAGATCGAGGCGAGCAAGCGCATAATAGTCGAAACGCTCGTAAGTTTCAGGGTGGAGTGCGAGGTTATGGACGTCATAGTGGCTCCCGCGCTTACCCGCTACGATATAGCCATTTTGGACAGGACAAATATCAAGCCCACGCTTTTGCGCTACAAAGAATCGATAGCCATGGCGCTCAAGCGCGAAAACGTCAACGCATACCTCAACTTTGCAAAGGGCGCGCTCTCCATTGAGGTGCCCAATGCAAAACATGCCAAAGTCGGCTTGAAAGGCATGATGCGTTCTGCCGCATACAACGCGGCAAAGCCCTCTTCGCTCACGTTTGCTTTGGGCAAAAATTTAGACGGCGCGTGCGTCTGCCCCGATATAAGAAAGATGCCTCACCTTTTGGTCGCGGGCACTTCGGGCAGCGGTAAATCGGTGTGCCTGAATTCGCTGCTTCTGAGCCTGTTGTATAAATACGGGCCGGAAGATCTCAGGCTTATACTCGTGGATCCAAAGCAGGTCGAATTTATAAGCTACGACAAATTGCCCCACCTTATGATAAACGAAATTATTTTGGATATCGATAAGGCAATAAAAGCGCTCAACTGGGCAATAAAAGAGATGGAGCGCCGCTACGGTCTGTTCAAAGACATGACCGAGACGGGAACGAATGCCAAGGACGGCAAAAAGATCGCCACCAAAGAGATCGACGAATACAACGCCCATATAGAGGCCGGCGTGGAAAAACTTCCCAAGATACTCATCGTGCTCGACGAGTTCGGCGATTTGATGCTGCAGGCAAAAAAAGACATAGAGCAGCGCATAATAAGGCTCGTTCAGAAGGGACGTGCCGCGGGCATACATCTTATCCTTGCCACTCAGCGCCCCTCGGTCGACTGCATAACCGGTCTTATAAAATCCAACCTGGCTGCCAGAATAGGCTTTAAAGTCGGTTCGTTCGACGATTCGCGCACCATATTCGATAAGGGCGGCGCGGAAAAACTGCTCGGTATGGGCGATATGTACTACCGCGCACCCGAACGGCCCGAGCCGTTGCAGCGAATACAGGGATGTTTCGTCGATACGCTCGAAGTGCAGCGCGTGACCGATTACATAAAGGAACACAACGAAACATACTTCGATCAGAGCGTTTCCGATTTTATAAACACGGTGGAGGAGCCTGCCGAGCAGTCGGGCCTTTCCGACGGTTCCGACGGCGGAGACGAAAGCAAGATAGACGATACTTACATAAGGGCGCTGAAGTTCTGCGTCACGTCCAATGCCGCATCGGTGTCGATGATACAGCGCCGCTTCCCGATAGGTTACATGAAGGCCTGCAAGATAATCGACTGGATGGAGAACATGAACTATGTCACCAAATCGGAAGGTTCCAAAGCAAGGAAGGTATTGCTCTCGTACGACGAGTTTGTGAATACCTACGGTGACGTGGATGATTGATCTCGCATCGAAAAAATTCGGGCTCATTTCGCTCGGATGCGACAAGAACAGGGTCGATTCCGAAAAGTTGCTCGCACGCATAAGAGCGCGCGGGTATGAGATAACCAACGATATCTCAAAGGCGCAGGTGCTCATAGTAAATACCTGTTCCTTTCTGGAGGAGGCGCGCAGAGAGGCGATAGATACCGTTATAGAGTGTTCGTCGTATAAAGAGAGCGGCTCGCTCGAAAAGCTCGTCGTAACGGGATGCCTGCCGCAGAAATTTATCGGCGAATTGTATGACGGACTTACCGAGGCCGACGTGTTTTTGGGGACGTTCGATTACGATAAGTTCTTTTGCGCCCTCGAAGAGGCCTACGTGCACGGCCGCTGCAATATGGTCGGCGCCGGCAAGGACGTTTTCACCTGCGACAGGGTATTGACTACGCCGTTGCACTATGCTTACCTCAAAATTGCCGACGGCTGCGGCAATCGCTGCACGTATTGCCTGATCACCAAAATACGCGGCCCCTATTTTTCGTATCCGATTGAGGAGCTCGTAAAAGAAGCGGAGTCGCTCGGCGAGATATCCGAACTTGTTTTGGTGGCGCAGGATGTGACCCGCTACGGCATGGATCTTTACGGAGAGAAAAAGCTCTGCGAGCTCCTGCAAAAGCTCACAGCGCTCGATAACGTCGGCAGCGTAAGATTGCTCTACTGCTATCCGGAGATGATAGACGACGGACTCATAAGCGAGATCGCGTCCAATCCCAAAATAATCAAATATCTCGACATACCGTTTCAGCACAGCGAGGACAGGGTGCTCAAGCTGATGAACAGGCGGGGAACGCGTTCGGGATATCTTGAGTTGCTGCAAAAACTGCGCGCCCGCATTCCGGGAGTTGCGGTAAGGTCGACGTTCATATGCGGCTTTCCCACCGAAACGGAGGAGGAGAGCGCCGCTCTCGGGAGTTTTTTGGAGGAGGCGAAGCTCGATAACTGCGGTTTCTTTGCCTACTCGCGCGAGGAGGATACGCCCGCGTTTAAGCTCGGAGGGCAGGTCGCAGCGTCTGTAAAAAAACGGCGGGTAAAAAACATGTATGCCGTCCAGCATAAGATCGTTCAAGCCAAAATGTCGGCGTTTTGCGGTAAAAGGCTCAGGGTACTGTGCGACGGTATCGACGAACGAAGGGGATGCTTTTGCGGAAGGGCCTATTTTCAGGCGCCGGACATCGACGGCAATGTGTTTTTCAATTGCCCGTTTGCAGAGCAGGGAAAATACTACGATGTGCTCATAACGGGGTACGACGGTTATGATCTGTACGGCATGACGGAGGATTACGAAAATGAATGACGATATCGACGGGCGCAATTCGTCCGAGGAGCGCGCGGACCGCGACGGTCTGTCCGAAGACAAATTTTATAAATTCGCGCGCGGCGAGGGCGTTATGAATCTGCCCAATAAACTTACGGTAAGCCGCGTCGTGATGATCCCCGTATTCGTGCTCTTTTTTTATTTGGAGTTCACAGGCCACTTTTTTGTGGCGCTTGCCGTGTTCATAGCGGCTTCGCTTACCGACCTTCTGGACGGAAAGATCGCGCGCAGGTACAAACTCGTGACCAATCTCGGCAAATTTCTCGATCCGATCGCCGATAAAGTGCTTGTTGCGACTGCATTCATCGTCATGCTCACCGCGCCGTGGATGTTCACTCTGTTTGCGGGCGGTTGGGCGATCGTGCTCGCCGGTTGCGGCGTTGCCGTCATACTTGCGCGTGAGATAATAATAAGCGGTTTCCGTATGGTCGCCGCAGACGCGGGCAAGGTCATCGCGGCCGACAAATTCGGTAAATACAAAACGGTGTTTCAGGACGCGTCGGCCATTGTTCTTCTTTTGAGTGCGGGCGTCACCGAGATCGTCGATCTCTCTTCCGGCGCCGCTTATACGGCGGCACAGGTAGTAAACTATGCGGGGCTTGCTCTGTTTGTCGTCGCCGTCGTCCTTACAGTGCTCTCCGGCGTGAACTATATCGTAAAAAATATCGAAGTTTTAAAGAAGTGAAAGTGTCGAAATGAGGAACTGTCTCGTTGTTTTAAAAAATAAAAAATTGTGTTCCGATGCTGCGGAATATATCGGTTGCGTGCACGACTTTGCCGCTCGCGGCCTGTATTTCGATAAAATAGCCGTCATCGCGTACGACAGCTCGCGCGACATTACCGCTCAGCTCAAAGAGTGCCGTTCGTCGTTCGAAAACACCGTCGTCATGTGCATTTCTGCCATGGAGCAGACGCTTAAAGATTATATCTGTCCTCTGTACGGCGGAAGTTTCGAAGGGCAGCTGCTCGACGCGGGCGACAGGGCCGTATACTTGTGTTTTTCCGACGGCAATGCCGACTGCGGTACCTTTGCCGAGCTCATAAATTCAAAGAGCGGCATCAGGCTCGAACGCAAATATATAAAGGCGATAGGCGCTCCGCGCGACAAAATAGTAAAGATCGCCGAAGAGGCCAAGGCGGCGGAACCCTCGGTAGAGGTAAACGTATTCGAAAAGTACGGCGATTTTACGATAGAGCTCGTCTGTCCCGAGGGTATGCCCAAATCGATAACCGCGGTCACGCGCATGTTTGCCACGGCGCTCGACGAGTATATCTATGCGCACGAGGACGTGAGCATAGCCGAATGCCTCTGCAGGCTGCTCAGGCTGAACAAATTCAAAATATCGTGTGCCGAATCTTTTACCGGCGGCGGCGTGGGACGCAGGATAGTAGAGATACCCGGCGCGAGCGAAGTGTATTACGAGGGGCTCAATACCTATTCCAACGAAGCAAAAAAAGAGAGGCTGGGGGTAAAGGACGCAACGTTAAAAACGGAGGGCGCGGTTTCCGCCGAAACGGCAAAGCAGATGGCAAACGGTCTCATGTGGCGCGGGCGTTGCAACGTGGCCGTTTCCACTACGGGCATAGCGGGGCCCAAATCGGACGATACCTTAAAACCCGTGGGGTTGTGTTACATAGCAGTGGCGCTCAAAGATTTTTCCTCGTTCAAGGGCGCCGCGGTGTATAAATACAATATTTCCGGCGACAGGAAGACTATAACGGAAACGGCTATAAACTACGCGCTCTATCTCGCTTATAAGAGCGTAAGGCAAAATTTCAATTAAAAAAACCTTTCAGGAGAAGACCATGAACGAAGAAAAACTCAAAGCTCTCAACTCTACCGTTGCCATGATAGAAAAGCAGTACGGCAAAGGGGCTATAATGAAGCTCGGCGATGCTACGGTCAATACCGACCTCGAGGTCATTCCCACGGGCTGCCTTTCGCTCGATCTTGCGCTCGGCGTGGGCGGTGTTCCGCGCGGCAGGATAATGGAGATATTCGGTCCCGAGTCGTCGGGCAAGACCACCGTCGCCCTGCATATCATAGCCGAGGCGCAGAAGCGAGGCGGAGTGGCGGCGTTCATCGACGCGGAGCATGCTCTCGACGCCGTATACGCAAAAAATCTCGGGGTGAATACCGACGAGCTCTATATTTCTCAGCCCGATACGGGCGAGCAGGCCCTCGACATATGCGAATCGCTCGTGCGTTCGAGCGCGGTTGACGTTATAGTGGTCGACTCCGTCGCGGCGCTCACGCCGAAGGCAGAGATAGAGGGCGATATGGGCGATACGCACGTCGGACTGCTTGCCCGCCTTATGTCGCAGGCGCTGCGCAAGCTCACGGCAATAACCAGTCGCTCGAAGACGTGCGTCATCTTCATAAATCAGTTGCGCGAAAAGGTGGGCATAATGTTCGGCAACCCCGAAACCACGCCCGGCGGCAAGGCGCTCAAATACTTTGCTTCCGTAAGGCTGGATATAAGAAAGGCCGATACGTTAAAGGACGGCGACGGCATCATAGGCAACAGGGCAAAGTGCAAAGTGGTAAAAAATAAGGTGGCTCCCCCGTTCAGGGTCGCGGAATTCGATATAATCTACGGCAAAGGCATCTCGCAGGAAGGCTGCCTTATCGACCTCGGCGTGGAGTTCGGTGTGCTCAAAAAGAGCGGCGCATGGTTCAGTTACAAGGACGATAAAGTTGCGCAGGGCAGAGAGAAGATGAGGGAATTCCTCATAAACAATACCGAGGCAAGGGCGGAGATAGAGGCCGCCATACGCGAAGAATATAAGCTCATTCAGGAGAAAAAAGCGTGAACCGCTACGGTTTTGTAAGGGTATGCGCCGTCACTCCGGAAATCAGGGTGGCCGACATACCGTTCAACGAAAATTCCATGGCGTCGGCGGCGGCCGACGCGGTAAAAAAGGGAGCCGCACTCGTTGTATTTCCCGAGCTTTCGTTATGCGGATATACTTGCGGCGATCTGTTCAACCAGCGCGCGTTGCAGAACGGGGTGCTCGACGCGCTCGGACGGCTTGTCGAGCGCAGCAAAGAGTGGGATGCGTTGCTTTTTATAGGTGCGCCGATAGAGAGGGACGGCAGGCTCTACAACTGTGCCGTCGCGGTCTGCGGAGGCAGGCTGCTCGGCGTCGTCCCCAAAAAAAATATACCGAACTACGGCGAATTTTACGAGAGACGCTATTTTTGCCCGGCGGGCAAGGGCGTTTCCGAGATAGAGCTGTGCGGCTTTAAAGTTCCTTTCGGTACGAATATCGTGTTTAAGTCGGAGCGCATTCCGAATTTCACGGTGTCGGCAGAGATATGCGAAGATCTTTGGGTGCCCGCGCCGCCCTCGGTGGGGCACGCTCTCGCAGGTGCGAACATCATAGTCAACCTTTCCTGCAGCGACGAAGTGGCGGGCAAGCCCGAATATCGCAGGGATCTTGTGAAGATGCAGTCGTCAAAGCTCATCTGCGGGTATATATATTGCGATTCGGGCAACGGCGAGAGCACTACCGACATGGTATTTTCGGGGCACGACGTTATCTGCGAAAACGGCACCGTGCTCGGTGAGAGCAAGCTGTTCGAAAACGGCGCCGTCTATGCCGATATCGACTGCGACAAGCTCGACGGCGAGAGGAATAGGTGCGCGAGCGCCTACTATTGTGCCGAACCCGAAGAGCATTTGGCGGTCGGATTCGCCGTGACGCCGCGCGGCGGAAAACTTGAACGGAAATTTCCGAAGTACCCGTTCGTCCCCAATGGCGGGTCAAAGCTGAAAGAGCGTACCGAGCTCATTCTCGATCTTCAAACTATGGGGCTCGTAAAGCGCCTCAGGCATACCGGCGCAAAGACGGTGGTGATAGGTATTTCCGGCGGGCTCGATTCGGCGCTTGCGTTGCTTGTGACCTGCCGTGCGTTCCGAAAACTCGGCAAGGACGCGAGGGATATAATCGCGGTCACGATGCCCGGCTTCGGCACGACGGGCAAAACGTTGAAGAGTTCTACCAATCTCATCGGCGCGGTCGGGGCAACTTTCAAAAAGGTGGAGATAGCCCCCTCTGTGCTTAAGCATTTCGAAGATATCGGGCACGATCCCGCCGTGCGCGACGTTACTTACGAAAACGCCCAGGCGCGCATGCGCACGATGATCCTCATGGATCTGGCAAACAAATCGGGCGGGCTTGTGGTAGGCACGGGCGATTTGAGCGAACTTGCGCTCGGTTGGGCCACTTACAACGGCGATCATATGTCGATGTACGCCGTGAATGCCGGCGTGCCCAAAACGCTTGTAAAGCATCTGATCGCGTTCGAAGCCGAACGCCTTGGCGGGGAGGCGCAAAAGACGCTCGGTATCATCCTCGATACGGAGATAAGCCCCGAACTCCTTCCGCCCGACCCTTCGGGCAACATTGCCCAAAAGACGGAGGATATAGTCGGTCCCTATATGTTGCACGACTTTTTCTTGTATTATATCGTGCGCTGGGGATTTTCGCCCGAAAAGGTGCGCTACATCGCGCGTGCGACTTTTGCCGACGAGTTCGATTCGGGTGAGATAGATAAATGGCTGAAAAATTTTTATAAAAGATTTTTCTCGCAGCAGTTCAAGCGTTCGTGTATCCCCGACGGCGTAAAAGTCGGCACGGTAACGCTCTCTCCCCGCGGCGACTGGCGGATGCCTTCCGATGCCTCCGTGGCGCTGTGGCTTAAATGTTTGGAAGAGGGAGAGGACTGAAGGTTTGTTTGCTCTGTAAAAAGGCGGTGACGGTTACCGCCTTTTTTATGTAAAACTTTTCAACGCGTCGTCAAAGTATTTTTACAAAAAAACCGCGATACGTTGACTTTATTGCAAAAATGTTGTAAAATTAATAAGGATATAGCTTACCCTGCGGTATTGCCGGACACGGGAGGTCATTCTGCTTCCGGCACGGTGCGGTGTTTTAAAACGCCGCGTTTCAGGGTCGTATATATTTACAAATTTATCAGGAGGCTTACATGAATTTACTCGGCATAAGCTCCCTGTTTCTCGCGGCAGACGGACTGTCGATAACGTTTATCGTATTGTTCGCCGTTGCATCGGTTGCCTTAGCTTTAGTGACCGTGCTGTATGTAAGGCATAAGCGCAACACTAAAAAGGCAGAGCTTGAACTCGGCGAGGCGTCGGAAAGGGCGCAGAAAATGATAGCCGAAGCTCAGGCGGCAAGCAAAGCTTTGAAAAAAGAAGCCATATTGGAGGCAAAGGAACAGGAACTTAAACTCAGAAACGATTTCGAACGCGAAAGCAGAGAAAAGCGCGCGGAACTTGCAAAGCAAGAGCAGCGCCTTACGCAGAGAGAGGACAATCTCGATAAGAGGGAAGATTCCCTCGGCAAAAAGAGCGACGCCCTCGAACAGCAGAAGAAGGATCTTGCCAATCGCGAACAAGAGATCAAAAAAACACAGGATAAGATCAACCATCAGCACGAGCTCATGATCCAGGAGCTTGAAAAGGTCGCTCAGCTCACCAAGGACGAGGCAAAAACGTTGCTCGCCAACGAGATACTCGACGAAACCAGGCACGACGTGGCGCTTCAGGTCCGCAACATCGAGCAGACGGCAAAGGAAGAGGCTTCGAACGAAGCGAAAAAGATAATCACCCTTGCCATACAGCGCTGCGCCGCCGATCACACCGCGGAGACAACGGTTTCCACCGTTTCGCTCCCCAGCGACGACATGAAGGCGAGGATAATAGGCAGGGAGGGCCGCAACATACGCGCCCTCGAAAATGCTACCGGCATAGAGTTCATCATAGACGACACGCCGGAAGTGGTCATCCTCTCAGGGTTCGATCCCATCAGGCGCGAAGTGGCGAGGCTCTCGCTCGAAAAACTCATCGCCGACGGCAGGATCCATCCCGCCCGTATAGAGGAGACGGTTGAAAAGGTAAGAAAGGAGCTCGATACCGAGATAAAGCAGGCGGGCGAGAGCGCGATGTTCGAAGTGGGCATCTTCGGCCTTCATCCCGAACTTATCAAACTCATAGGCAGGCTCAAATACAGGACGAGCTACGGGCAGAACGTATATCGTCATTCCATAGAGGTTTCGCTGCTTGCGGGACTCATGGCTCAGGAGCTCGGCTTAGACGTGAACTTTGCCAAACGCGCGGGGCTTTTACACGATATAGGCAAAGCCGTCGACCACGAGCAGGAGGGCACTCACATCCGTCTGGGCGCCGACCTTGCAAAGAAGTATAAAGAAAACGCCAATATCGTAAACGCAATAGAGGCGCACCACGGCGACGTTGAGCCCAAAACGGTGGAGGCCGTTCTCGTTGCCGCCGCCGACGCGATCTCGGGCGCGCGCCCCGGCGCGAGGAGAGAGACCGGCACCAACTACGTAAAGAGGCTCGAAAAACTCGAGGAGATCGCTTCCGGCTTTAACGGGGTGGATAAGAGCTATGCCATCCAGGCGGGCAGGGAAGTGCGCGTAATAGTAAAACCGGAACAGATAGACGACGCGCAGGCGTTGTTCCTCGCCAAGGATATAGCAAAGAAGATAGAGTCGGAGCTTGAATATCCCGGGCAGATAAAAGTCAACGTTATAAGGGAATTCAGAAGCGTTGAATACGCAAAATAAATAGAAGGCAACGCCTTTTGGCAAAAGGACGAAGGAAATCTTTTCCTCCGTCCTTTTTGTTGATTTTTAGTGCCGTACGTGATATAATTACCTCGGCACACAAATTTAATAATACAGAGCATGGGATACAAGTGGGCATTTTTGTATCTCTCTATTTTCCTATGCTCTGGAGATTTGTGTGCCAACATTCGGAGATACGGGTGCAGGGCGTGTCTCCGCAATGTGAGGCACGCTTTTTTATTTGTTTTTTGCGATATCGGTTTTTTTATACGTTTTCGGCAAAAACCTCTAAAAGGGCATGCCTTTAACAATATTTTCGCCGATTTGATTCGGTAGATCAGTTAAAGGAGAATTTTTATGGATGACAGAGAAAAACTTAGCGAAGCGGGCGGCGGGGCTGCAGGTAAAGGCCCTTCGGGCAGTTCTAAAGCCTTTAAAGCCGCATCGTTCGCTATAATAGCAGTTCTTATCGTTGCGCTTATTCTCAGCCTTGTTTTTCTGTTTGTTCACCGGCACGAGCTCACGCACTTTTCCTCCGCGGAGGCGACCTGTACCGTCGGCGGCAACTCGGAATATTGGTATTGTGCCGGTTGTGGTAAATATTTTGAAGATAAAGACGGCAAACACGAGATAAAAGAAGAGGATGCGCTCATTGCCGCCGCGGGCCACGTTTGGGTGGCGGCTTCATGCGAAGCTCCCAGGCAGTGCAGCGTGTGCGGGTATTCCGACGGCGAGGCGCTCGGGCATGAATTCAAGACCTACATATCCAACGGCGATGCTTCGTGTGCTTCCGACGGCACCGAAACGGCGGTATGCTCCCGCTGCGACGCGACCGATACACGCATAATAAAGGGCAGCGCTTTAGGGCACGACCTTGTTCAGAGCAAAGAGGTAAAGGCGCCCACCTGCACGCATGACGGCGAGCTTGAGTATGTCTGCGCCGACTGCGGCCACACCGAAACGGCCGTTATCCCCGCAACGGGCGTGCATGACTGGGATGTGATAAACATTACTGTTCCCGAAAACTGCAAGGAGATAGTCGAACTCGAATATGTTTGTGCCGACTGCGGCAAGTCGTTCGACGTTACGATATCGCTCAACGGCGAGCACAGGTACGATTTCGAAAACGGTAAGGTAAAGGTTGCCGCTGTCTGCAATAAGGGCGGGATCATAGAATATGCCTGCCTTGACTGCGGCATGACGGTGGAGGTGCTCACTCCCGCTTCAGGTGTGCACAGATGGGACGACGGCGTTTTGAGCGTCCCTGCCGACTGCGAGGGTGAAGGCGAAATGTTGTTTACCTGCCTCGATTGCGGTACCGTAAAAACGAAGGCTGTCGCCGCGACGGGCGTGCATGACTGGGATTTTGAAAACGGGGAGGTAACGCCTGCCACCGAGACGAGCGAAGGCAAGATAGTTTACTCGTGCAAAGATTGCGAAGAGACTTTGGAAATAACTTTCCCCGCTTCTGAAGGGCACGACTACGGAAAGCCTGTAATAACGGCGCCCGGCTGCACGACGGCAGGCAGTGTCGTGTTTACCTGCACGGGCTGCGGCGATACGATTTCCGCCGCCATTCCTGCAACAGGCGCGCACGATTGGGGCAACGGCGTCGTTACCCTTCCTACTTGCGAGAGCGAAGGGAAAATAGTTTATACCTGCACCGCTTGCGGCGCGCAAAAAACCCAGGATCTGCCCATAGCCGAACATGTATGGATAGAGGCCACCTGCACCGCTCCCAAAACCTGCGCCGTGTGCGGCGCGATCGAGGGAGATGCGCTCAGCCACGACTGGAGCGCATATGTGATATATGATGATATCCATCTGCGCGAATGCAACAGGGAAGGCTGTGGCGGCATTGAATATGCCGAGCATTCGTATGGTGAAAATAACGAGTGTGTGTGCGGCAAAACAAACGGAACGCAGATCGATGTTCAGCTCGATTATACATATGGTTATCAAAGCAGTTTTTCTACCCAAACAACTTCTGAGAGCGGTAATTCAAGTGACCTCTTTGTTAGTGCTGCCGCTACAGTTGATTTGGATTTAATTGCGGCAGGTGGTTTCCAGAGTGTTGATGTAACGTTAACATCTCAAACGGCGCTTGTAGATGATGTCAGGTTAGATTTTATCGTCACCGACTCTGAGGGTAATGCCCCCGTAGCTAACTATATGAAATTTACAAGTGACTATTATGATGATACGATTACATTTTATCCCATGCGGTTCTATATAGGAATCTGGGACGATGAAGCCGGCACTTGCTCGCTTGTTAAATTTTGTGAAGGATGCGAAAGGTGCAACGATCATGATCATAGCAGTGATCCTACGGCACTTTATAATCCTAACGCAAATTATGTAGATTACTACTTTAAGTGCAACACATGCGAGAATTGCTATCTGCGCAATATTGATGAACTTGTTGAGATATTGAAGTCTGAAAACAGTCCGTTAAATAAAACTTTTAAAGCTGGCGAAAAGGTAAACTTTAAGTTCAGGATCGGTTGGAACTGGGCATTTGATATAAATTGGGATTATAGTACTAATACTTCTTATATATCTCTTGATAAGAACCCCGAAGTTTTTGAAGTCAGGAGTGACAATGGAAGATATTATTTTACTAATACTCTTACGGCTAATATTATTGGCGGAATTGACGAACTTTCGGGTTCTCCCACTCATGAGGACTATATAGAGCGTGCCGAAAGAAATGATTACAGTGATATATACGGTCAGAAGTGGAAAGTTGTATATCATGACGAGCCGTCGTTAGATGACTATCAATTGGATGATTTTGATGTTAATTACAATATTTCGTTTAGTTCCATATCATAAATTCAATGACCGAATGCGAAAGTAAATAAATTCGCAAAAAAACGGAGCTGAAATTTTCGGCTCCGTTTTTATATTGCGTCGTCGGCTATCCCTCGTGGTGAGGCCATCTCTCGGCTTCCTTCAAAAGGGGCGGTAATACCTTAGCTCCTCTTTAAGGGGACTGATATGACGGAATTCCTTGGCTCCCCTTTAGGGGAGCTGTCACGCAGTGACTGAGGGGTTAACTCCGCTCAACACCTATTCAAGTTGACCCCTTCGCCTCGCATGCGCGAGCCACCTCCCCTAAAATGGGAGGCAAGGTTTTTCTGCGGAAGCCGATGGCCTCGGCACGCTCTTTACTCGCTCCTTAAAGTAGTGGGCTATCCCTCGGTTCTCTTATAGTAGTAATGTATTCAAGCGTGGGTGGGGGCAAGTGGCGTATCCCTCGGCTCCCCTTTAAGTGGTGAGGCCATCTCTCAGCTTCCTTCAAAAGGGGCGGCAATACCTTAGCTCCCCTTTAATGGGATAGATATGACGGAACTCCTTGGCTCCCCTTTAGGGGAGCTGTCACGCAGTGACTGAGGGGTTAACTCCGCTCAACACCTATTCAAGTTGACCCCTTCGCCTCGCATACGCGAAACACCTCCCCTAAAACGGGAGGCATGCGCTTTGGCAAGATCGCGTGGCGGGGGGGAATGGCATAAACTAAGCTACCCCCGTGCGTCTGCACGGGGGTAGCTGTTTAATATTCTGTTATTTGCCCTTTTTTTCAAGTTCTACGCTCTTCATCATGTCCTCAATAAAGCTCTGCGCCGCATCGAAGTCGTCAATGTCGGGCTTGCCCTTATTTATTCCGCCGCCTATGGCGAAAACAAAGAATCTGCACAGCCCTTTGCATCCGAACGAACCCAAAACTTTGCTTCCTTTTTCTTCGAGCAGTTTTATGAGCTTTGCGTTCTGCTTTCTGCCTTTGCCTGAGGCGCTGGTAGAAAACACAAACGAGAGGGCGGGCGCCGCATTCAGCTTCTGCACATATTGCATAAGTTTTTTGTCGTGGCTGCCGGCGTTTATTCCGCCGCCGAAGCCGACGGCATCGAACTGCGAAAGGTCATATTTGCCTGCATCGCCGAGCTCCGCGATAGTAAGGGGAGCAACTTCGGCCATGGCTTCGGCTATCTGCATGGTGTTGCCCATATGGGTCGAATGCACTATGGCAAGCAACTTCATTTGATCTTCCTCGGTTGCTCAGTTTTTTGTGAGAAGGTAAAAGCTGAGCGTAAATACGGGGATATTCAGCGCGATTATGCAGGGTATCACCACATTTGCGAGCACTTCGTTTGCGGCCGTCCAGTTGGTTTGTATAATCACGCCGAAGAGTATTATTACAACTATGAGTATCACCGTTATGATGCTCGAAGTTATAATATATTTCAACGTAACGGGTTTGCGCATGTGTGTGCCGTAGCGGGTGGCAAACAATATTCCGCATACGATAACCGTGCCGAGCCCCATTGCAAGTATCACTATGGGATATGCGACGCTTACGCCGAGCTGAGTTTTCAGCGATATGGTTATAATAAATTCTACCAGCATTATTATGCCGATTATCAGCGAGCATTTAAAAAGCGTGGCGCCCTTGTTGTATGTTTTTTGTTTGACGCTGCCCGCGGCGAACGCCTCTTCCGAAGTCGTTACCTTTATGCCGTCGGAAGCAGCCCTCTTCATCACTTCGTCGTAGCCGCCGTATCTCACCGTCTGCGCAGGTTCGGCCGAAAAAGCTTCGGGTGCTGGGGCCTGCCTCAAAGGTTCGCGCTGCTGTGCCTGGATATAGGGCTGTTCGGGCACGGGCTCCGAATTTTTGAGGGTGTTTTCGAACAGTTTGTCGATCAGGTTCTTATAGTCGCGCTCTTCTTCGGGACGGTCGTTGTATATCATGCTTTCGCGCCGCTCGTCGTACGAGTTGCCGCGCTTTTCGTCATCGTCGCCCGAAATGAGCTTCATGTAGTTCTCGTGCTGCTGGCGGCGGCTCTCTTCGTCGAGCTGCTGCGAGAGCTGAGAGGTGTATTTCTCGCGTTCCGCCTCAAATTTGTCGGGATCGAAAGGCGGCTGAGCCTGCTGAGGTGCAGGGTTTTCTTCGTTCGTTGCGGGCTGTTCGTAAGTCTGGTTTACGGGCGCCGCATCGTCGAAGCCGTCGCCCATGTCGGGAACGGCTGCCTCGGCCTGCGACTGCCGTTCGGCGTATTCGTTTGCTGCCGTTGCCTCGGCTTGCGTCTGCCGTTCGGCGTATTCATCTGTAGCCGTTGCTTCGGCTTGCGCCTGCCGTTCGGCGTAGTCGTTTGCGGCTGTTGTTTCGGCTTGCGCCTGCGCCTCGTATGTCTCCGTGTGCTCTACGCCGTATGCCTGTTCGGGCTGCCGTTCGCTTTGAGAGGGACGGATGCCGCTCTCGAATACCTGCTCGGAATAGGCGAGCGGTTTTTCCGTTTCGGAGCTGTATACCACGGCGGGCTCGGGAGCAGAATTCGGGTCGTCGACGTAAACGGTGGGTTCTTCTTCCGAAACAAAGTTTTCGGTTTCAAACCCGGGCGCCGCTTCTTGCGGCAAGCCCTCCGCCCGGCTTTCGTCGTGAACGACGGGCACGCGCGACGTGGCCTGTTTTAAGATCTTAAAATCGACGGGGGTGGGGGCGGGACGGCTGAAATCAAAATTTTTGTCGGATATGAGATTGTCGATCACCGTCCTCGAATATTCCCATTCGGCCTGGTTGCGCTCGGTTATTTCCCTGCCGCGTTCGGTAAGGCGGAAATATTTCCTTCTGCCGCCTGCAGAAACTTCGTCGTTCTTCCAATAGGCCTGAATGTAGCCCTGGTTTTCCAGCCTCTTGAGAGCGCTGTACAAGGTGGGCTGTTTGAGCGTATACTGGCCGTGACTCTTTTCGTTTATCTCGTTAATGATCTCATAGCCGTATTTGTCCTCTTCGTACAGCGAACGGAGGATTATGGTGTTGATATGGCCGCGTATAAGGTCGGCGCTTATCGAAGATTTGCCGCCGGGGCCGCCTTCGAATTCTTCGGTATTTTTATCCATGTTTTATCTCCCGTAATTTATACAAATTATATCATAATATGCGCCGATATGTCAATAGTTTGCAGATATTTATATAGTATTATGTCATACATAAATTGAAACATGTATTCTCATTTTGTGGACATGGGGCAAGATTTGTGCTAAAATAAATACGTAAGATATATCAGGTGAAGTATTATGTATAAGAACATCAGAAATTACGACATCCGTTATACGGACGTTGATTTTAAAGACGAGCTTAAACTTTCGTCGCTTCTTTCCGTGCTCGAAGAGTCTGCATGCGCTTCTGCCGACGAGCTCGGCTTCGGCTATGACGACATAACGCCCCGCGGTATAGGGTTCATCCTTGCCAACTGGTATATAGAGATATATCGCCCGATGCGCCTTAAAGACAGGCTAACTGTCCATACCTGGCCGATGAAGCCGAAGAACACCATCTTTTTCAGGGAATTCGAAGTTTACTGCGACGGCATTAAAGTTTGCGCCGCCACGACGCGCTGGTGCATGGTCGATCTCGAAACGTTTTCGATACTCCCCACGAGTGCGTTCTTCGAGGGCGATACGCGCGAATATAACGAGTTTCGCGCCATAGATTTCAATTCTTGGCGCATTCCCGCGGTAAAGGACGGCGTCAAGAAGTATGAGAAGGTCGTTTCTCTCTCCGATTACGACCATTATCACCATGTGAACAACACAAAATATGCCGATATGTGCCTCGATGTTTTCGATGTAGACGAGTTTGCGGGCAAAAGTTTGGGCGCCGTGCAGATAACTTATGTAAAGCAATGCAAATACGGCGAAAAGCTGGAGTTCTATCGTTCCGATTGCGACGGCTTCACGCTGATAGAGGGGCGCGTCGGCGGCGAGCCCCGCGTTCGCCTCAAGGCGGAATTTATCGATGAAGAGTAATATCTGCTGTCCGCTCGGCATGTGCCGCTGCGGGCAGTTTTAACGTGGAGGCAGGGGATGCCGTCGGTTTGTTACTCGCTTGTAAAGTGCGACCGCAAAACGATCGCGATAAGAGTCACCGAGGATAACGAGGTGGTGGTCCGTGCGCCGCGAAGCGTTTCGGTTGCGGAAGTGGAGCGTCTTTTGGAGGAGAAGCGCACGTGGATAGAGCGCGCGCTCGCTTTCAACGCCTGCAATTCGCTCGCCTGTGCAGATGTAAAAAATTATCGCAAGGCGTATGTGTCGGGCAGGCTTGTGCCGGTGTGCTTCGGCAGACGCAATTTTATCGATGACGAAGGTGTACACGTCACCGGCATGAAAGGGTTCAAGGCGGCATACGTCAACAGTCTCGGCGGGCAGTTTATTGAGCGTTTCCGCCGCTTGCAGGAGGCGTGCGGGCTGTACGCTTCGGATGTTACCGTCCGCTCATATAAAAATGTGTGGGGACGTTGCGACGGTAAGGGCAATATAGCCTTCAATTTCAAATTGCTTATGTTGCCGCGCGAGCTGCAGGACTATGTAATGTTGCACGAACTATGTCATGTCGTGCACTGCGACCATTCCGAAAAATTTTGGGCGCTGGTAGGTTCTTTTTTGCCGGACTGGAAAACAAAACGCGCTCGTTTGAAGAGGTATGCCTTCCTCGCCCGCATGTATTGAACCGCCTGTCGTCGGAAGACTTGGCGTGTTATTGAATAATTATACATAAATTTGTTATATATGTATAATTTATGTATAATTATGCAACAATCAAGCAAAATTCTTTTTAAATATGCAGCACAAACGCTTGACTAAATGCTCGGCGTGTTGTATAATCTTGCAAGATGGAGCCGAGGGCTTCAAATAAAATTTTCGGAACTGGAACTATGGAAAAGAAAATCAAAAAAGTCGTGCTTGCCTATTCCGGCGGGCTTGACACCTCAATAATCATTCCCTGGCTTAAAGAAAATTACGACAACTGCGAAGTTGTTGCCGTTTCTGCCGATGTGGGACAGCAGTCGGAACTCGACGGCCTGGAAGAAAAGGCGTTAAAAACGGGTGCGTCTAAGCTCTATATAGAAGATCTCCGCAAGGAATTTATAGAAGATTATATCTATCCGACGATGAAGGCGGGGGCCGTTTACGAGAATAAGTATCTTCTCGGTACTTCGTTCGCCCGCCCCGTCATCGCAAAGCGCATAGTCGAGATAGCCAAAAAAGAGGGGGCCGACGCGATCTGCCACGGGTGCACGGGCAAGGGCAACGATCAGGTGCGTTTCGAACTTTCGATAAAGGCATTCGCGCCCGAAATGCCGATAATCGCTCCCTGGCGCATATGGGACATAAAGAGCCGCGACGAAGAGATCGATTATGCCGAGGCGCACAACGTTCCGCTAAAGATCAGCAGGGAGACCAACTATTCCAAAGATAAAAACCTGTGGCATCTTTCTCACGAGGGGCTCGACCTCGAAGATCCTGCCAACGAACCGCAGTACGATAAAATACTCGAGCTGGGCGTGTCTCCATGGATGGCGCCCGACAAGAGCACCTATATAACCATACATTTCGAGAAGGGCGTTCCTACCGCGCTCGACGGGGAGGAGCTCGACAGCGTTTCGCTCGTGGAAAAATTGAACAAGATCGGCGGCGAGAACGGCGTCGGGATAATAGACATGGTCGAGAATCGTCTTGTGGGCATGAAGAGCCGCGGCGTATACGAGACGCCCGGCGGCACGATATTGTATGCCGCGCACGAGTTGTTGGAGTCGATCTGTCTCGACAAGGCCACCGCGCACTATAAGCAGCTCATCGCCGTGAAATACGGCGAGATGGTGTATGACGGCCAGTGGTTCACGCCTTTGAGGGAGGCGCTCGATGCGTTTGTGGAAAAAACGCAGGAGAACGTTACCGGCGACGTGAAGCTGCGCATATACAAGGGCAACGTCATCCCTGCCGGGATAACATCGCCGCATTCGCTCTATAGCGAGGATATAGCGACGTTCGGTGCCGACGACTGCTATGACCAGACCGATTCGGCAGGGTTTATAAATCTCTTCGGATTGCCTATAAAAATAAAGGCTCTCCTCGACGAAAAAAAGCTCAAATAAATTATTTAGCCTGCCGCGCCGTTATTCACGGCGCGGCGCTGTAACGGGTATAGATGTATAACGTTTTTATTGACGGCCGTGAAGGCACGACGGGCCTGCAGATCTGCGAAAGATTGGAAAAGCGTGCCGATATAAATCTTATCGTGCTGCCGGAAAGCAAGCGAAAAGATCCGTCTGCCCGCAGGGAGTGCCTGAACTCTGCCGATATAAGTTTTTTATGTCTTCCCGATGCCGCTGCCAGGGAAAGTGTTTCGTTGATAACCTCTCCGTCGGCGCGTGTGATCGATGCGTCCACCGCTCATCGCGTTTCCGACGGGTGGGTTTACGGATTCCCCGAGATCGCCCGAGGCAGAAGGGAGGAGATAGCTTCCGCGAGCAGGGTGGCAAATCCCGGATGTCACGCCACGGGTTTTATTTCGCTCGTCGCTCCGCTCGTCAAAGGCGGGATCGTCGGGGCCGATTATCCCCTCACGGCGCATTCTGTCACGGGGTATTCGGGCGGCGGCAAAAAGATGATAGCCGAATATGAGTCCGAGAGCAGAGACGTTTCGCTCGATTCGCCGAGGCAATACGCGCTTTCTCTTTCGCATAAGCATATTCCCGAGATGGTAAAGGAATGCGGTCTTGCTCATGCGCCTATATTCAATCCCATCGTGGCCGATTTTTATTGCGGTATGTGCGTCACGGTGCCGCTGTATAAGTCGCTTTTGCTTAAAAAAGTGGGAACCGATGATATGATTGAGTATTTTGCAGAGTATTATGCGTCGCATAAATTTATAAAAGTGGCAAAAAAAGAGGATGTTCCCGCTTATCTGCCCGCGAACGGGCTGTCGGGGACGAACATGCTCGAGATATATGTTTGCGGCAACGACGAAATGATACTTTTGTGCAGCGTGTTCGACAATCTCGGCAAGGGCGCCTCGGGCGCTGCCGTGCAGAACATGAATATCATGCTCGGTCTCGACGAGGGCTATTCCCTCGCCTGACGTCGGGGAGTTCGTGCACCGTAAAAGGTTTTGCGTTGTTTTGTATTTTATAAATAAAGTCGATTGACTGAAAGGTTTTTTTAAGTTATAATTATTGCGACGGTCGGATATGCTTTGCCCGGCCGCCGCATTCGGAAAGATCATAGATATGTTTTTTTTGCGTGAGATAGACGGCGGCGTTTGCGCGCCTGTCGGTTTTAAGGCTGCGGGCATACATTGCGGCATACGGAAAAATAAAGATAAAAAAGATTTTGCGCTCATCGTGAGCGATGTGCCGTGTGCTGCGGCGGGCGTTTTTACGCAAAACCTGGTGAAGGGTGCGCCCGTGATCGTTTCCAAGCGCAATATTTCCGACGGAATTGCCCGTGCGGTCATATGCAACAGCGGAAACGCCAACACCTGCAATAAGGACGGCGAGGCCGTTGCCGAAAAGATGTGCGCTCTTGCTGCCGATGTGTGCGGCATAAAGGCCTCCGACGTGATAGTGGCGTCTACGGGCGTTATAGGCGTTCCGCTCGATATCGGGCCTATGGCGGCTTCCGTCGGCAGGCTGTATGCGGCTCTCGGCGACGACAGCGCTTCTGCGGCGGAAGCTATAATGACGACCGATACCGTTCCGAAGTCTGTGTCTGTCGAGTTTTCGGTGGGAGGAAGAGCGTGCAGGATGGGCGCCATAGCCAAGGGCGTGGGCATGATATGCCCCAATATGGCGACCACGCTGATATTCATTACCACCGACGCGAAGATCTCCGCCGCGATGCTGCAAAGAGCTCTTTCCGAAGATGTCAAGACTTCGTTCAACATGGTCAGCGTCGACGGCGACCAATCTACCAACGATACCTGCTGCATGCTTGCCAACGGACTTGCCGGCAACGATGAAATAACGGCGCCGGGCAAAGATTTTTCGGCCTTTAAGAGGGCGCTTCATTATTGTACCGTAAAACTTTCGCGCATGATCGCAAAGGACGGCGAGGGCGCCACAAAGTTGATAGAGTGTAACGTGCGCGGCGCAAGGTCGGTAAAAATGGCCTCGAACGTCGCAAGGTCGGTAATAAAATCCTCTCTGGTAAAGGCCGCGATGTTCGGAGCCGACGCGAATTGGGGCAGGGTGCTCTGTGCCATAGGCTATGCGGGAGAGAGCGTCGACGTCGGAAAGATAGATGTCGATTTCGCCTCCGATGAGGGCGTGCTCCCTGTTTGCAGGGACGGCAGCGGCATTGCTTTCGACGAAGAATTTGCAAAGCGCGTGCTCTCGCGCGATGAGGTGGCGATAAACATCGACCTCAAGCTCGGCAGGAACAAGGCTTCTGCTTGGGGATGCGATCTTACATATGATTACGTTAAAATAAACGGCGATTACCGCACGTGATGCGGCCGCGTATGCGGGTTTTGTTTTCGGAGAGTTCGATGGACAAACAAGAACAGGCGGAGTTTTTGATAGAAGCTCTGCCGTACATCAAAAAATACTATAACAAAATACTTGTTATAAAATACGGCGGAAACGCCATGACGGACGAGAAACTTAAGTTTGCCGTTATGAACGACGTTGCCGTTTTGAGCGCTCTCGGCATAAAAGTCGTGCTCGTGCACGGCGGCGGGCCTGAGATATCCGATATTTCAAAAAAAATGGGGATCGTGCCCAAATTTGTGAACGGGTTGCGCTACACCGACGAGGAGACGGCGGAGATCGCGCGTATGGCGCTTGCCGGGAAAGTAAACAAGTCGCTCGTCGACCTTCTGTGTGCGGCGGGGGGCAAGTCGCTCGGACTGTGCGGCGAAGACGGCCATATGTTGCGGTGTGAAAAAATTTCTGACGAACTCGGTTATGTCGGCAAAATAAGCTGCGTTAATACCGATATCATCTCCGACGTGCTCAGCCTCGGCTATGTGCCCGTAATTTCCCCTATAGGGTTTGACGACGAGGGGCATATCTATAACATAAACGCCGATACTGCGGCCGCGGCCATCGCGGGAGCGCTCGGCGCGGAGAGTCTTATCCTCATGACGGATATAAAGGGATTGCTCGAAAACAAGAACGATCCCGACAGCCTCATTAAAAAAGTTTACGTCTCCGATATTCCCGCTCTCGTGAAGCAGGGCATAATATCGGGAGGCATGATTCCTAAAATCGAATGCTGCAAAGAGGCCATCCGCCGCGGAGTGAACAAGGTGTTCATAACCGACGGAAGGGTTTATCATTCCATTTTGGTGGAAATATTGTCTGAAGAAGGCAGCGGCACCATGTTCTACAGTTGACTGATTTATATTTTTAAATCAGTCTTTATTTTAATGTTTGCGGCGACTTTCCGCTATTGCCGCATATTTTCGGAGAAGCGATGGACGGAAAATTTATCATAGACGAAGACAAAGAATATGTCGCGGGGACTTATGCTCGTTTCCCCGTGGCGTTTAAAGACGGGAAGGGCTGCAGGCTCCGCGATTACGACGGGAAGGAATACGTCGACTGCGGCAGCGGGATCGCCGTCGATATTTTCGGGGTGAACGACGAGGAGTGGAAGAGCGCCGTTATCGTGCAGCTCGACAGGGTGCAGCACACCTCCAACCTGTTCTACACCGAGCCGCAGGCGCGCCTCGGCAAGTTGCTCTGCGAAAAAACCGGAGCAAAAAAGGTTTTTTTCGGCAACAGCGGTGCGGAAGCCAACGAGTGTGCCATAAAGGCCGCGCGCAAATATTCCGAGATGCTTTACGGCGCCGAAAGAAAGCAGATCATTACGCTGAAAGGTTCGTTCCACGGCCGCACGCTTGCCACTCTCGCGGCGACCGGGCAGGACGAGTTCCATAAATATTTCGGCCCTTTCCCCGAGGGATTTTTGCATTGCGAAGCTTCGGTCGACGGGCTTAGGGAATGCATTACCGAAAAGACCTGCGCTCTGATGATAGAGTGCATACAGGGCGAGAGCGGGGTGAACGTGCTCGATGCCGGGTTTGTTAAAGCCGCCGAAAAGATCTGCCGCGAGCGTGACATCGTTCTGATCTGCGACGAGGTGCAAACCGGTAACGGCAGGACCGGTCATCTGTACGCCTATCAGGCGTACGGGATAGTTCCCGACATCGTCACTACGGCCAAAGGCCTTGGTGGCGGTCTGCCTATAGGTGCGTGCATGTTGTTCGGGAAATGCGGCGACGTGTTCGGGCCGGGCGACCACGGCTCGACGTTCGGCGGTAATCCCGTTGTATGTGCCGGGGCCTGCAACATAATCGGCAGGCTCGACGAAGAGTTGCTCCGCGATGTTCGCGAAAAGGGCGAATACTTCATGGCGGGGCTGAAAAAGATAAGCGGCGTGGAAGAGGTTAGCGGCATGGGGCTTATGATAGGCATTAAAACCGCCAAACCCGCGTTGCAGATAGCAAAGGAATGTATAGAAAGGGGATTGCTGGTGCTTACCGCACATTCTAAAGTGCGTTTGTTGCCGCCCCTTACAATAGGCAAAGAGGATATCGACTTTGCTCTCAATATATTAAACGAGGTTATAAGCTCATGAAACATTTACTTAAACTCGGCGATTTGTCAAGGGAAGACATACTTTCCGTCCTCAATCTTGCAGACCAGCTCAAGTTCGAACGGAATAACGGCATTCAGAAAGATTATTTAAAGGGCAAGAAGCTCGGCATGATATTTCAGAAGGCGTCTACCCGCACGAGGGTGTCGTTCGAAGTCGGCATGTATGAGTTGGGCGGATATGCGCTCTTCCTCTCGAGCAACGATCTTCAGATAGGCAGGGGGGAGCCGGTACGGGATACCGCCCGCGTGCTTTCGCGCTATCTCGACGGGATAATGATACGTAC
>CALVQA010000038.1 GCA_944354725.1 uncultured Clostridia bacterium | reverse complement strand
CGCGCAACCCGAGCACCCCGCCATGCAAAAAGCCGACGCTGTAACAGCGCCGGCGGCAAGCAGTATCGCGATCGTTCTTTTGCGCATCTTTTGTTACCTCTCTTGCTCAGATTTGCCTGCGCGCCTTGCTTTGTCCGCCTCCGGCAGCCGTGCTCCGCGCGCACAGCTTATTACAGTATAGCCGCCGCGCACGCGTCTTTTCAAGCCGTTAACATCTTTTGCGTGTTTTTTTGTATGTTTTGCATAATTTATTGCAACGCTTTACCCATTGTATCCCTCATTTCGCGTCCTCTTCGCCCGAGGAGCCTAAACTCTGAGGCGAATCGTATGCAATGCCGCGATAGTTGCAAAATATGTCGTAAACATAAATTTATATGACGCGTATATTGAAGAGACGGTAAAAAAAGTGTAAACTGGTTTTAAGTGATGTTTTTAGCCCCGCGTATTGCCATAACGCAATAAATTTTACGGGGGGGGGGTACACTTCTTGGTATATAAGGTAGCTGTCGTCGACGACGAGTCAAACGTTGTGGAGCAGATTTGCGAATGGCTTGCGGAGTACGGCAAGAGCGAAGGGCGCGAATTTGTCGTTGATAAATTCAGCGGGACCACTCAATTCATGAACGGCGATCCCGGAGATTACAACATAATCTTTATGGACATCAATCTCCCGCATGAAGAGAACGGCATGAAGGTAGCCAGGAGGCTTAGGGAAAACAAGTCCAAGGCAGTTATCATATTCTGCACCAATTACCCGCAATACGCCATAAACGGCTATGAGGTGGGCGCCCTGAACTACATGATAAAACCCATAAACAAGCATTCGTTCGAAAACACCATGAAGCGCGCGATGCGCGTGCTTTCGGAGACGTGCGCGAACAAGATGATAATAAAAACGGTGGAGGGCAGAGGTTCGTAAACATATCCGATATAGTTTATATCGAGGTGATGATACATAACATCTATTACCACATAAAGCGCGGGAACGAGGTGGTGACCGAGCGCACGCGCGGGTCGCTTAACGAGGTCGAAAACATGCTCGGCGGCATGAATTTTGCCAGGTGCAGCGCCTGTTATCTCGTAAACATGGCATACGTCACGGGCATAGACAAAAAGGCGGTGCAGTTGTATAACGGGCAGTCGCTGTCGCTGAGCAGGAAGTATGCAAAGGAATTCACGAACAAAATAATGCGTTACATGGCGGAGTTCGGTATAATAAATGGATGATTTTGCTCTTGTCTGCGCCAAGGCGCTCGGTTTTTTCGGCGGGGAATATATAATACAGTTCCTCGTGGTCGGTCTCTTGTTCATTCCCTGCCCCAAGCGCAAATTGTGGGTGCTGAGGTATGTTTTATGCGCGGCGGCCGTTCTCGCGGCGGGCAAATATCTGCCCGTGCCCGAGCCGTGGTATTATATAGTGTTCTTTATGATATTCACCGCCATGAATGCCGTCATATACAAATACAATTGCGTGCAGGTGCTGTTCGTCAGCATATGCATGTATTGCCTGCAACATTTTGCGAGCGACGTCTCCTACGCGGCCGTCTACTTCGTCATGGCAAAAAGCGGGGACATGAGCATGTTCCGGCTCTACTTCTTCTTTATGCCCGCCATATACGCCCTCACCATGACGGCGGCATGGTTCACCGTGATAAAAAAGATAAAGGCGGAGCCTGAGTTCAGGTTCAACAACACCTTGCTCGTGTTCGTTGCCTGCGCGTTCCTGCTCATGGCGGCATTGCTCACCTACTACGTGCGCAACGCCATATGGAACATGTACATACTCTCCGCGCTGATGATAATCGCCGCGCTGTTTACCGTGCTCGTCGTAACGGTCGCGTTCATGAACGTTAAGACGGCTTCGCTCGAAGAGGAGAACGTCATACTCACGCAGCTGCTGAATAAGGACAAGCAGCACTATGAACAGACCAAACTCAGCAACGAAAAGATACAGATAAAGTACCACGACCTCAAAAAGATGCAGAACGACGGCATAGTCAATTATCAGCAGCTCTCCGACATAAATGCCGACAAAGAGATATTGCTGTGCACGTATTTCACGGGCAATACCGCCCTCGACGTCGTTCTGTCCGAAAAGGCGCTCATGTGCGAGCATCTCGGCATACGTTTCATATGCGTCGCCGACGGGAGCGCCGTAGATTTCATGAAGCCGTGGCACATTTATTCGTTCATGTTCAACGCCATAGAAAACTGCATCGAAAGCGTCAGGCAGAGGTCCGACCGCCGCGAAGTGGAGGTAAGCGTCGTGCGAAAGGGCGACATGTGCCTCATAAAGACCTGCAACTATACCGACGTCGAAAAGCTCGAGCTGTGCGGCGGCGTGCCGTGCACCACAAAGAAGAACAAGCAGGAGCACGGCTTCGGCGTAAAGAGCATGAAGAACGTCGTCGAGCTCTACGGCGGGAATATACGGTTTTATGTGGAAGACCACAACTTTGTAATGATAGCCCTTATCCCCATACCGGGAAGCATGGCGGCGTCTGCGTGAGCGCGCGGCTTTTGCGCAGGCACGCGCCCGCGGCCCAAATAAAAACGCATCACGGATCGATGTTCACGGTTGCCCTTGCGGCAGCCGTTTTTTTTTGTCTTGCGCGGCCCTTTTGCGGGCGTGCCGCCGCCCGCGGCGCGTTTTGTGCCGATATATCAAAGTCGCGCGCACGCGTGTTATTATTTAACACAATTTGTATTTTGTGTTCTATGACGCGTACGATGTACGATGTGACGCGCATATTGACTTGTCCGTTTGCGGGATATAAGATTTAGTATGCAAAGGCCGAATGCCGCCCTTTACGGCGGGTATCAGCCAAAATTATAATGGAGGAAAAATTGCATGGACACAAAAAACTGGCGCAAAAGGTTAGCTGCCTTACTGCTCGGCGCGGCTTGCTCCGTGGCGGTGTTCTCGCTCGCCGCATGCGGCCCCACAAACGAGAAAGACCCCGATGAGAACGATCCGCCCATAACGCAGGTGGAGGAATTCACCGTAACGTTCGACGCGAACGGCGGTACCCTCACCGGCAGCGCGACCGTTAAGGTAAAAGACGGCGAAAAGATAACCGGCGCTCCCACGGCCTCGAAGGACGGCTTCACTTTCGACGGCTGGTTCACGGCCAAGACGGGCGGAACGGAAGTTGACCTTGCCGCCTATGAAGTAGAATCCGACATCACTCTCTATGCTCAGTACACCGAAGACGAGATAACGCCTCCTCCCGCGGAGGATACCGTTACCGTAACGTTCGACGCGAACGGCGGCACGCTCACGGGCGGCGCCACCGTCGAGATCGATAAAGGCACCTTTGTCGCTACCGATAAAATACCCTCTGCTTCCCGCGAAGGATACACCTTCCTCGGCTGGTTCGACGCTAAAGAGGGTGGAAGCGAAGTCACTCCCGACTTCGACTATTTTGACGAAGACACCACGTTATACGCCCACTGGGCAACGTCCTTTACCGTAACGTTCGATGCGGGCAAGGGCGAGCTTGCAGGCGAGGCGGAAGTGGAGGTGGTCGAAGGCAACAAGATCACCAAGGCGCCCGTTGCCACGCTCGACGGTTCCGAGTTCTACGGCTGGTTCACTCAGCCTGACGGCGCAGGCGAGAAGATCGACCTCGAAACATACAAGGTAACGGAAGACATAACCCTGTATGCTCACTTCGGCTACATAACCATGCCCCTCAAGAACCTCAAGGACCACGAGGGCAATGCCGTCGGCTACCGCATCGAGGCAGAAGAAGCCAAGGCCGAAGGCACTCTCTCTTCCGAGCGTACCGATGGCGGCGAAGGCTTCATAGAAGTAGGCCAGGCAACGGCGAGCGGCAACTCTTCCATAGGTTACTTCGGCGTTCAGGGCAACACGCTCACGTTCACGTTCTGGGCCGAAGAGGCGGGCACCGCCGAAATAGCTCTGCGCGCGGCAAGCAACAACACGCAGTTCGATATGACCAGCTGGACGATGTATGTAGACGACCAGATAGTTACCGAAAAGGACGTTACCTTCACCTTCAACGGCGAGGCCGCGCATTTCGACGCCCAGACCCTCCGCGGCGCGGGCAAAGATATGCCCATGACGTGGAACTATTACTGGGATCCCATAAGCCTCGGTGAGCTCGAGGTAAAGGAAGGCCTCAACAGCCTCGTCGTTACGGCTCAGGCGGCCACCGTGCCCAACATCGACTGCCTTGACATAGAGACCGAACTCACCCTCACTTCGGCAAACGGCGACGCGGCCAGCGGCGAAGCACAGCAGCCCGCTCCTCCCGCACCCGAAGTGGCTTACGAAGGCGACCTCGGCGTAGAGCTCG
>CALVQA010000037.1 GCA_944354725.1 uncultured Clostridia bacterium | reverse complement strand
GCAGAAGGAGTTCGACGCTCAGACCTATTCGACGGGCGCCGACGGCGAAGCGATAACCAACCGTTTCGACTATGCCACTATAGACGGCACGCCCTATCTTTCGCGCTCCGACTGGTCGGTAATGGACAACGACGGCCTGCGCTACGGCACGGCCTCCGACGTGGCCAGCGGCGCAGAGATAGGCGGCAAGCAGTGGACGCACGCGATCCCCTACGACGGCTTCGTCAAGGAGCTCGAATCGCACGATTCGCGCAACCCCGATCAGTATGAAACGCCCGACAACGTCCCTCAGTTCGGTAAGGATACGGGCGTAGACCTCATCGACCTTCGCGGCAAAGATTTCAACGACCCCATGTGGGAGGACCTTCTCGACGCGATGGATATGGATGAGCTGGCGCTACTCATAGACGAGTGCGGCTATTGCTCGCCCGAGATGAAGTCGATAAACAAACCCAAGGTCACCGACCTCGACGGCCCCGCAGGCCTCAACCTCGTTGTAGGACACGGCTCCGTGCCTATCGGCGACGGCAAAAAGGCCATGACGTGGTGCAGCGAATATATGCTTGCGAGCACGTGGGAAAAGGACTATGCCTTTGCCATGGGCGAGGGCATTGCCGAAGACGGCCTGCATGGCGAAGTGGAGGGCTGGTACGGCCCCGCGGTGAATATCCACCGCACTCCGTTTGCGGGACGCAATTTCGAATATTATTCCGAAGACAGCTTCCTAAGCGGCGTGTTCGGCTATGAGGCGGTTAACGGCGCGGCCACCAAGGGCATGTATGTCTTCCTCAAGCACTTTGCCCTCAACGACCAGGAGACCCACCGCGACCAGCTCGGCCTTATAACCTGGGCGGGCGAGCAGGCCATCCGCGAGATATACCTCAAGCCCTTCGAGATGGTGCTCACCGACAACACCGTGACAATCAACTACAACGAAAAGACGGGCGAAGACGAAAACGGCGATCCCGTTTACACCATGAAGCAGACGGAAGTCAATGCCGCCACGGGCGTTATGTCTTCCTTCAACCGCATAGGCACCACATGGGCGGGCGGCAACTATAACCTGCTCACCGAAGTGCTCCGCAACGAGTGGGGCAGCAACGCCTTCGTGCTCACCGACTACGAAGTAGCCTCTTATATGCACACCGACCAGGCGCTTGCCGCTGGCGGCGACGCCAAGCTCAAGACCGTAGGCCTTGCGGGCAACATGCTGTTCGGCTACACGCTCGAAGGCAAGCCGAACGAGCAGGTCTACGCGCGCGAAGCGGCTCACCGCATACTCTATACGGTTGTGAATTCCGCGGGCATGAACGGCTTCGTGCACGGCGTAGAATACGTGAACGGCTTTGCGTACTACAAGATAATCCTCATCGTATGGGATGTCCTTGCGGCAGCGGGCGTGGCCGTGCTCATAGTGTTCCTCGTTAAAAAGATAAGGGCCAACAAACAGGCCTGACGCGGGCAAACAAAGTTTTAAGGCTCCTGATGCGGGCGCGCGGAGATCTCCGCGCGCCCGCAGACCTTTTTTGCCGCCGCGCCGTGCATTGCTACCGTTCCGGCGCGGGCGCGCTCCGGGCGGAATTTTCGGTATTGACCTTTTCCGTCCGACGTGTTATACTTGTATCGTGCCCCGATGCGGCGCCCGGGGCGCGTAAAGGGGGGAGCATGGATAAAACGGTATATTCCGAAGCGATGAAGATGTATGACGAGGGCGACTACGTGCATGCGCTCTCGGCTTTCCGCAATTCGCTGGAGCTCGGCAACGAGCGCAGCGCCTACGGCCTCGCGCTGTGCATGTATCACGGGCACGGCATGTTCGTAGACAAGTCGAGCGCGCGGCAGCTCGTCGAGGGCTATTTCCCGAGGATAGCCGCCTATGCCGAAAGGGGCGACGCGGAGGCTCAGCAGGTGCTCGGCTTGTATTATTCCGACGGCGTGTTTGCCGAACGGGATGCCGAACGGGCGAGGGAGTGGTTCTCAAAGGCGGCCGCGCAGGGCGACAGGCGCTCTAAAATGCTGCTCAAACGGCTTTAAAAAAAGGGGCGGCGCGCACTTGAAAGTGCGCGCCGCCCCTTTAATGCGGTCGGGTGCTATTGCAGACGGCCGAACAGAGGAAAGCGCGATGCCTGCCGCTCCGATCTCAGCCGGCGCGCCGCATGTTCGCTTATCTCGTCGGCGAACATCTGCTCAGCGAGAGCTACGGAGTTTTTCAGGCTGAATCTCTTGGCGAAAGCGGCGTATCTTCCGCCCGCGTTTGCGCGCTCCGCATCGTGTTCGTACCAATAGTCTATCTTTTCGGCGAGGTCGCGGCTGTCGCCGTCTTTAAAGAGCGACTTTTCGTTCAGCGCGAACTGTTTTGTGGCGGACAGGTCGCTCTCGGCTATGACGGGCACCAATCCGCAGGCTATGGCCTCTATGGCTGCTATGGCCTCTATCTCCACCGTGGCGGAATGAACGTACAGGTCGCTCGATTGCAGTTTGGCTATCAGCCGCTCTTTCGGCAAAAAATCGAATGAAACGTCTAAGCCCAGCTTTTTGGCAAGTTTTTGCAGCGCGGCCTTCGTGGGGCCGTTCCCGAGCAGAGTGAGATGTATGTCGTCTCTGTGTTCGGAGCGGGCTATGGCGTGCAGTATTACCTGCTGGTTCTTTTCCGGTGCGAGCCTGCCCGTCATCACTATTTCGAATTTGTCGTTTGCCCGCCTCTTTGCGGGCGGGACGAAGTCGCCGTCGTATCCGTTGGATATAACGTACAGTTCGCCCTTATACCCGTGTGCGGCCAGCTGTTTGGCTATGAAGGCGGAGGGGCAATGTATCCTGTCGAACTTGTCGTAAAACGTGTGCTTGAAATAGGCGTATATCAGGTCGTTGAACGGCCTGCATTTGCCGAGGTGTGCGTTGTACGAAACGTTTTCGGGCTGAACGTGAAACGCCGCTGTGGTGGGTATGCCCATTTCGTCGGCAAGTTTTTTGCACTTTTTTTCCAGCTTGAACGGGAAAATGAAGTGCACTATGTCGGCGCCTTCGAATGCCGCCCTTATCTTTTCTTCCTCGAATTTGCCGAATTTTATCTGATTTTTTGCCGAAACTTCCGAAAGTACGGGCACGTAGCGCTCTCTTACGGCGCAGTCGCGCTCTCCGTCGGCGCCTATCGCCACCATGCGCACCTCGTGCCCCTTGTCGCGCAGCCCTTCGGCAAACCTCTTTGCCGTCATCACCGAGCCGTTCGTAAGGCTGTCTATCAGGTCTATCACTATAGCTATCGTCATAAATTTCTCCCGTCCTGTGTTTTGCGCGTTTTTTTGCAGGCAATATAAGTATGTGAGTGCCGTGCAATTATATCACGGCCCGGGCGTCGCGCGCGGGCGCAATATGTATGATCGTGCCGCATTTTTGCGGCTTTTCCGTCGTTGCGGAGCGATCCGCGCGGCATAACTTTTGCGCGTTCTGCCGGCCGTATATGCCGCGCGTAAAGGAGAGCGCTCCTGCTCTTTTTCCTTTACGGCTAAAGTTTATTTGTAAAACATAAACCTTTCATAACCGCAACATAAACTTAATATCAACTTTTCCATATTTTGCCGTTAATTGATATCGGCGGTTGCCTTTTTGCGCGTGTTTTGATACAATGGAACGGAAAGAACGGCTTACAGGGAGATGGATATGGCAAATATACTCGTCGTGGAAGATGATACCAACATGCGCATACTTTTGCACGCCCGCCTCAAAAACAAGTTCAACGTGTTGCTCGCAAAGGACGGCGAAGAGGCGCTCGCGCTGTATGAGGGCGGAAACGTCGACCTTGTCGTCACCGACATAATGATGCCTTCGGTCGACGGCTACACCCTTGTGGAGACGCTGCGCGGCATGGGCGAAACGGTGCCCGTCATCATGCTCACCGCCAAAGACGGCATATCCGACAAGTGCCGCGGCTTTTCGGTGGGAACGGACGACTACATGACCAAACCTATAAATTTCGAAGAGCTCGTGTGGCGCATCGACGCGCTGCTCAGGCGCAGCAGGATAGCCAACGAGGGCAAGATAGTGGTGGGCGACGTCGTGGTGGACAAGGAGACGTATTCGGTCGCGCGCGGCGGCGAAGTCGTCGAGCTGCCCTCCAAGGAGTTCCAGCTGCTCTTTTTGCTGCTGTCGTATCCGAACAAAATACTCACCAAAGAAAGTATATTGGACAGCGTGTGGGGTTATGCTTCGGAGAGCGACGAAAATACCGTGCGCACGCACATAAACCGCCTCAGGAATAAGTTTGAAAACTATCCCGAGTTCGACATAGTCACCGTGCGCGGCATAGGATATAAGGCGGTGCTTAAAAAATGAGTTTGATGCAGAGAATAAGGGGCTTTTTTTCTTCCGACGCGGACAGGCTTTCGGGCGAAAGGCTGCTTTCAGACAAAAAGAACAGAAAAAACATCGGGCATGCGGTCGTCATGTTCCTTCTCATATTCGTGGTGCTCGTGCTGTTTTCCGAGCTGACGCTCGCCATGCTCAACCTGTTTTTCTGGAAGAGCCAGAACACTTCCGCGTTTATCTACCCGATAGCCATAATGCCCGCCCTCGCAATAGCCATAACGGGTATAATTATATATATCAACAACGAAAACAACAAAATGGCGGAAAAGTTTGCCGAGGCGTTCAACAAAGTCTCGCACGGGGAATTCGGCTATCAGCTCGAGGTGCCGCAAAAGGGCAGCTTCAAGCCGCTGTTCGAAAATTTCAACAAGATGAGCAAGGAGCTTTCGAGCATACGCACCCTCAAAGACGAATTCATACACGACTTCTCGCACGAGTTCAAAACGCCGATAGCCTCCATAAACGGCTTTGCCAACCTGCTGCTCGAAGGCGGTTTGTCGGAAGAGGAGAGGAGGCAGTATCTAAAGATAATCGCCGACGAATCGGAGCGGCTCTCGCGCCTTTCGGAAAACACGCTCATGCTCAACCGTCTGGAAAATCAGCAGTTCGTTGGCGAGGTAAAGCCCTATCGCCTCGACCTTCAGCTCAAAGAATGCGTCATCCTGCTCGAACGCGAGTGGGCGGCCAAGGATATAGCAATAAATTCGGAGCTGCCTCCCGTCACGATATCGGGCAACGCCACGCTTTTGCAGCAGGTGTGGCTGAACATATTGTCGAACGCCGTAAAATTCACGCCCCGCCGCGGCGAAATTAACATAACGCTCGGCTGTGCGGGGAATACGGCGAGCGTGCGCATAGCCGACAGCGGCATAGGCATGAGCGCGGAAGTCGCCGC
>CALVQA010000036.1 GCA_944354725.1 uncultured Clostridia bacterium | reverse complement strand
GGGTCATAGACCTCTCGGAATATGATGCTTCGGCGGTGGCGACGATAAAGGTGTATGCGAGCACGTCGTCGGATAACAATGACAGGACGATAGTGTTGAATTCGAGTGCGAGCAAGGATTCTCCTATTGCGACGAGCGTTCCCTTCAACATGGGTTCGATTGCGTATCTGACCGAATGGGAAGTTGCCGGCGGCGCGGTATATTACATAGGCTCTGCTGACAGTTCCATCAACTATTTCGCCATAACGGTAGAAGTAAATTCTTGATAAGGAGGTAAATGGACGATGAAGAACGGAATGAAAAAACTTGCTAAGTTTGCTTCGATGTTGGCCGTCGCTCTGCTTGCTTCGGCAACGGTGTTTGCCTCCGCATGCGGGCCCGAGCATACGCATTCGTGGTCGGACGAGTGGTCTTTTGACGAAACCAGCCACTGGCACGAGTGTTCGGGCTGCGACGAAAAGGGCGACTTTGCGGAGCACTCCATGCAGAACGGCGAGTGCACCGTGTGCGGATACGAGGACGGCGACACGCCGCCCGTGACCGATACCTTCCCTACCGAGCCCGATGTGCCCGAGTTCGGCGCCGACGCCGGCTATACCATGGCGACGAGCGGCATTCAGCTCGGCAACACTCAGCACGTCAAGGGCGATACCGTAAACGTGAGCGACGCGAAGGGGCTTTCGGATGCCCTTCAGAACGCCGGGGCGGGCGACGAGATCGTGATCGCCGGCGGAACATACGAGTTCAGCTCTACGCTGATACTCAGGAACAGCGGCGTATATAACGGCTACATAGCGGTAAGGGCGGCCGACGACGCCGAAGTTATCCTCGATTTCAGCCGGCAGCTGTTCGACGGCACCCAGCGCGGCGTTCAGATATACGGCGACTACTGGTACTGGTACGGCGTAGAGATAACGGGCGCGGGCGACAACGGCATGTTCATCGCGGGCAACTATAACATAATAGAATACTGCGAGTTCCACAACAACCGCGACACCGGCCTTCAGCTCGGCCGCGAAGAGAGCGGCATGGCGAGCATAACCGAGTGGCCGAGCTATAACCTCATCAAAAACTGCACTTCGTACAACAACTACGATAACGAGACCAAGGGCGAAAACGCCGACGGCTTTGCCGCCAAGCTCACCGTGGGCTACGGCAACGTGTTCGACGGCTGCATAGCCTACCGCAACTCCGACGACGGCTGGGACCTCTACGCATACCAGTCCAACGGCGATATAGGCGCGGTAATAATGTATAACTGCGTAGCGTTCGAAAACGGCTACATCGGCGAAACGGTCGACGAGTTCAATGCAAAGGTGAACACCGAAGGCCACGAAGCCGCCCTCGAAGACGGCAACGTATACAAGTATACCACGCAGAACGGCGACGGCAACGGCTTCAAGCTGGGCGGCTCCGTTATGCGCGGCAACGTTAAAATGTATAACTGCCTCTCCTTCAACAACAGGATGCACGGCGTGACCGATAACTCCAACCCCGGCGTGCTCACGATAGAGGGGGTAACCTGCTACAACAACGGCGCGGATATCGATACGAACGTCGGCAGCGATACCTTCGGCGAAATAGTTGCTCCGTTCACGGGCGGCATAGGCGAAGGCAACAATATCGACGTGGCCCGCTCCTCTTCCAGCTACAACAACCTCAAGGATATCCTCTCCGTGGCGGACGGCTACGGCGGCCCCGGCAGCGACGCATACAAGGGCTCGGTGGGCAACGGCATATTCTACGCCGGCGGCACCAACTATAATCAGATAACCGATCATATCGACGCATACTCCGCAGAAGGCGACCGCAAGGGCGAGGCGCTCGCGGGCGGGCTCGATTCCGCCGCGGTGTTCAAAAAGCTCCCCTTCGCGGCAGTCGCGGGCGAGGACGGCGTTTCCTCCGTCGAATACAACATCAGCGGCCTTGAAAACGGCGACATCCACGAGACCTACCGCAATGCGGACGGCTCCGTGAACATGGGCGACATCCTTGCGATAGCCGATCCCGAAGCCGTGAACGGGGCGGGCGCAACGTTAAACCTCACCAAGTGGGAAGACTACACTCACTACTACGACATGTCGCTCGAAGACGCCGCCTCTTCCGAGCAGGCGGTGCTCGCCGCGGTGT
Source organism: uncultured Clostridia bacterium (assembly GCA_944354725.1). GTDB lineage: Bacteria > Bacillota > Clostridia > Christensenellales > Borkfalkiaceae > Coproplasma. Next base: position 24,795 of record CALVQA010000036.1, on the reverse strand, counting down.
ACAACACGCTCTATCTGTATACCGATACCGACGCCGTATATCAGGATTTCACCCTTACGACGGCGATGATGGGCGCAACGATATCGTGGAGCTCGAGCAACGACGAGATACTCCACATAGTAAAGCACTATAATCAGTCCAACTCCGGCTCGCAGGACGTCGCCCTCGAGGTCTACCGTCCCGCGGAGGATACCGAAGTCACCCTCACCGCCATGCTCAACTACAACGGCCGTGTGGCGATAAAGCGCTTCGACATGACCGTCAAGGCGGCTGCGCCTTCGCTCGGCGACGTGTATGTGGAGGGGCTGGAGAGCGCGGCCACCGAAACGGCGCGCAGGTTCCTCATCGACCAGTATCAGATATTCGAAGAGCCCGAACTCGTCGTTTTGGACGGCTCCGACATAAGCGGCAAGCAGCTTGCGTCCGACCTCTACGACGTGGAGGCCAAGTACGAATATGCCACCGGCGCAACCTCCGTTTACAGTACGGTGGCGGCGTTCTCTCCCTCCAACGCGGGCGTTTACAGGATAACCTATAACGTTGCGTTCGGCGGCGAGACGTCGAGCTACACCTACTATATCTACGTTGCGAGCAACACGGCCGTGATAGACTTCGTGGCGGGCACCGAGCAGCTCATCGTCAACCGCGACGGCTACACGCTGGGCGGCAGCCTCACCAACATAAAGGGCTCCATATTCTCCTACTCCACGTCCGACGAGGCAGAGATAGCCTCTCTTGCGGCCATGGCAAACGATTCGGAGAGGGTGGCAGCCATAGGCGACAAAGCGGCTTCGCATTCCTTCACCGACAACACCGTGCTCGCTCAGTTCGAAAACGACAACGGCAAGGAGTACACAGTTTATTACTGGTTCACCAACGGCGCGGGCAAGCTCACCTCGAAGGTATACTCGCAGGCCGTCGCGGTGGAAACGATAGCCACGCCCGAAGAGTTCATGTCCAAGCTGGCAAACAACGATTCGCACACCGTATATCTGCTCACCGCGGACCTCGACTTTACCGGCGTGGAATTTGCCAAGATAAAGAACCTCAACGGCCTTATCAACGGCGACGGGCATACCATAAAAAATGTAACGCTCAGCGGTAGCGGCAACGTGGGCATGTTCGAATATATCAGCGGCGGCACGCTCATGAACGTTAAGCTGGAAAACATCGGCATAACGGCGACCGGCCAGCGCGCGGGCATATTCGCCCGTTCCAACGGCGGCTATGTTTCCAATGTGCTCATGGTAAACGTAAACCTTAACGTCGCGGGCCGTGCGGGCGCGCTCGTAGGCCACCACAACAAGGGCGACCTGTATATCGATAACGTCGCGCTCGTAAACGACGACGAGCATCTCATCAAGTCGTCGGCAAACGACATAGGCGGCATAGTAGGCTTTATCCAGGGCGACAGCGGCAAGACGTTCGGCAGCGTAACGCTCACCGACTGCTTCGTCGATTCCGTTGTCGACGCCACGGGCTGCAACTATGTCGGCGGCATGGTCGGCCGCATGGAGGACAGGGTCGTGGGCGACAAGTTCACGCTCGAACGCTGCTACTCCATGGCCACCGTAAAGGGCCAGAACTATGTGGGCGGCATCCTTGCGGCTCAGAACAACTCCGCGCTCGGCGAATATGCCGTAACGGTGCGCAACTGCATATTCCTCGGCAGGCTCGAGTATGCGGGCAGCATACTTACCATGCCCGAGAAGAACAGTTCGGGCATATTCGGCCGCTACACCGAGGCCGCTGTGGTCATCGTGGAGAACTGCTTCTCCAATATAGAGGAGGCGGGCTATGCCGAGTTCGTGACCCAGGTGAACGAAAATTCGCTCGTGTTCGCGGACTATTGGCAGAACGTCATCGCAAAAGATTTCGATCTCGGCGGCGTTTGGGAGACGGTCACCGATGCCGACGGCGGCGCCGTTGCGCCCTACATAAGGCTCACCTTCGGCGGAATGTTCGAGTATCCCGAATTTTAAGGCGCGCCCCCGTGCGTGGCATGCGCGCGCAAAAGAGTAAAATTTCCGCGGCGCCGGGCGCGCCGCGGAAGAAAAGGTGCTTCGTGCGGGGCGGCTTCTGCCGCCCCGCATATGTTTTACGGCATAAAACGGCCGCCGCGCAAAACTGCGCGGCGGCTTTTTTCGGTATAAAGGTCTTTAAGGGGTGACGCGGTTGATGTCGCGGGGGAACATGGCGGCATAGCGCACGTTTTTAAAGTTCAAAAGGTGCATCGTAAGCCTCTCCAGGCCGAGCCCCAGCCCTCCGTGAGGGGGCGCTCCGTATTTGTGCAGCATGAGGTACGTTTCGAATTCGGCGGGATCCATGCCGAGGCGTTTCATCTTCTCGACCTGCATGTTGTAGTCGTGTATCCTCTGTCCGCCGCTGGTTATCTCTATGCCGCGGAACAGGAGGTCGAACGAGAGGGTGACTTCGGGGTCCTCGGGGTCGTCCATGGTGTAGAAGGGGCGCTTTTTGGAGAGGTAGTGGGTCACGAACAGGAAGTCGCTGCCGTACTGCTGCTTCGCCCACTTGCCGAGGAACGCCTCTTCCTCGGGCTCGAAGTCCTTCATGTCGGTTATGTTTTTCAGCTTTTTCACGCACAATTCCTTGGCGTCTTTAAAGCGGATGCAGGGTATCTTGTCTATCTGCGGGATATCCGCTTTCAAAAGCTCTACCTCGGGCGCGTACTTTGTTTTCAGAAGCTCCATGATGTATTTGAGCACGCCCGTCTCCATCTCCATGATGTCGGTAAAGCTGTCGATGAAGCCCATCTCGAAGTCCATGGAGATGTATTCGTTGAGGTGCCTGCTCGTGTCGTGGTGTTCGGCGCGGAAAACGGGGCCTATCTCGAACACTCTCTCGTATACGGGTACGAGCGCCTGCTTGTACAGCTGAGGGCTCTGCGCGAGATATACCGTCTTGCCGAAATAGTCGAGTTTGAACACGTTTGTGCCGCCCTCGGCGCCAGCAAAGTTTATTTTGGGGGTGTGTATCTCGGTGAAGCCGCAGTTGGTGAGATGCTCTCTGAAGCCGCGCTGGATGCCCTCCTGTATCTTGAACACGGCGCGTTCCTTGGGGTTGCGCAGCGTTACGGGGCGGTAGTCGAGGACGACGTTCAGGTCGCAAACCACCTGCTTTTTAGAGATCACCACGGGCGGAACGGCCGCGGGCACGGAGAGCACTTCTATATCGTGTATCTGCAATTCGAACCTCTCGCTGCCGTCGCGCGTCTGGCTTTTTACCACCTTGCCCGTCATCTTTACCGAAGCCTGCTCAACGACGTCCTCCGTAAGGCGGTAATCGGAAAATTCGGGCGAGTACACGCACTGAACGGTCTCGCGCGCGGTGCGCAGGATTATGAACGCAAAGTCGCTCATGTCCCTGATGTTGTGTATAACGCCCTTTATCGATATCGTCTTGCCCTCGTTCTCCTTGAACGCGGAGTAGGGGGTCGTGCCGTCGCAAAGCGCGCCTGTCATGTATTCCATATCGTTACCTCGCAAAAATGTTACGCACTAATTTTAAGGCTTTTGCGCGCAAAAATCAAGCGAATTGCATGCCGCCCCGCCATTTTGTGGCGCGGAGCGCGCCGCGGCTGCGATCCGCGCCGGCGGAAAAAATTTTTGCCATAATTTTATCTGTCCGAATTTGTAAATAATTATTGCAATTCGTGGCCGCCGATGCTATAATAGACTTAAAGTCTGCGGTGTTCGTGGTATGGAAAATCCGTAATCCACAAAATTTATTCGGGAGCGGCCGTTCGCGCAGATAGGCAAGGTCTGTATTTCATACGGAAAGTCCGAAGCTGAGCTTCGCCGCACCCACCTGGGAGAACCTGGGTTAACACTTTTTCATATCACGGCACAGGCGGATGAATGCTGCAACATGCGGAGGTGCGCGCACGGTGGTGCGGCGCCTCTTTTACGTTTCGGCGGGTTTTGCTTTCGCGGCGTTGACAGCGCCGCTCCCCGGATGTATAATGGTCGCATGGACAAAAATTGCGATATCTGCAAACGCGGCGGGGAGAGGCGCTCTCCGCTCTCCGCCGCCGACGTGGCCGCGTGCGGGCTGTTCGTCGCGCTGATGACGGCCGCGGCCTGCATACGCGTGCCCTTCCCGCTCGTGCCGCTCACCTTCCAGACGGCGGTCGCCGTGCTCTGCGGCATGCTGCTCGGCCCCGCAAAGGGCGCGGCGGCCATGTGCGCGTACGCGCTCGCAGGGCTCGTCGGGCTGCCCGTTTTTGCGTCGGGCGGGGGCATATCGTACGTGACGATGCCTTCGTTCGGCTACATCGTCGGGTTTATTGCGGCCGCGGCGGCAGGCGGGGCGTTTTTGCGTAAGGGGTGTTCGCTCAAGAGGTGCACCGCGGCCGCGTTTGCCGCTCTCGCCGTAAACTATGCCGTGGGCACGGCGTATTTTGCCGCCGTTTGGTCGCTCTCCGGGAACGAGGGGCTCGCCGCGGCCGTTGCGGCGTACAATCTCGCGTATATCCCCAAGGACGCGCTGCTCGCCGTTGCGGCGGCCGCCGCCGCAAGCAGGATGGTCCCCGCTATAAGGGCCCGCGGCTCCCGCCGCGCGACGAAGAAATAGCGGCGCGGTACAAACGAATGCGCCCGTATGCCGTCAATCGATTGCGTTGGCGGCTTTTTTGTGTTAAAATAATATCATGGCGCAGTGTACAGAGGATGCGCCCCCGTTGATTTTCACCCATTTTTTTTGCGGCGAATAGAATGGGGGTATGCAGAGAACGATATCCGTCATAGACCTCGACGCCGTTGCCGCCAACATTGAATATTTAAAAACACTCGCAGGGGGCGCGCTGTTTTTCGCCGTCGTCAAGGCCGATGCCTACGGTCACGGCGCGGAGCGCGTGGCGCTGCATGCGGAGAGGCTCGTCGACGGGTTCTGCGTGGCCATAACCGAAGAGGGTGCCGCGCTGAGGGTGGCCGGGGTTACGAAGCCTGTGCTCGTTTTAACGCCGCTCACCTCGCGCGACGACGCCTGCGCCGCCGCGTTTTACGGGCTCTCTGTCACGGTGAACGGCGAGCGCTCAGCCCGCCTTGCGGCGGGGCTCGACTGCCACGTCAAGGTGAATACGGGCATGAACCGCTACGGCTGCGACCTTTCCCGCCTGGGCGGCACTCTCGCCGCGCTGAAGGAGTCGGGCGCGCGCGTTTCTGGCGTTTACAGCCACTTCTATTGCCCGCGCGACAGGTGCGAGCGCGAACGTCAGTTTGCATTGTTTTTGCGCGCCGCGGACATGGTAAAAGAGCGCTGTCCCGACGCCGCGGCGCACATATCGGCGAGCGCGGGCACGCTTCTGGGCGGGAAATACATCATGGACGGCGTCAGGTGCGGCCTGGCGATGTACGGCTATGCGCCTTCGGGCTTTTCGCGCGAGGGGCTGAGGCGAGCGCTGAAGGTTTATGCCCGAAAGGTGCAGACCTCTCCGTTCGTCCCCGCAGGCGCGGGATACGCCGTGGCGCGGAAAAAATACGGCGCGCTGAGCGCCTACCGTCTGGGATATGCCGACGGCTTTGCGCGCACCGTCGCCCTCGGGGAGGGCGATCTGTGCATGGACGCCTTCGTTTCGCAGGACACGGCCGAGTTTGCGGAGGCGTTCTCCGACGCCGACGAATATGCCGCCCGCTGCGGTACCGTAAGCTACGAAGTGCTCTGTTCGGTGACGCGCCGCTCGGAGAGGGTGTATGTGCGCGGCCGGGAGGACAGGTATGATGAAGGAAGAACTCAGGCAAAAATATAAAATAAAGCGCAGGTTTCTGGGCGCGGTGCTCAGGCAGGAGGCTGAGCTGCACATAGCCGAATACTTTTTGTCGGCATACGGGCGGTTCGGCAGCTATTTCATATACAATTCCGTCGGCAGCGAAGCGGGCACGGGACAGATAGTCTCGGCGCTGCTTGCCGCGGGCAAGCAGGTGTATCTGCCGAGGGTAGAGGGGAAGGAGATAGTGCCCGTGCCGTACGGGCCGCTCAAAAAGGGGGCTTACGGCATACCCGAGCCGCAGGGCGCCGCCTTTTCCGGCACTCCGGAAGTGACCGCGGTGCCGCTTCTCGCGGTAGATCCCCGCGGGTACCGCCTGGGCTACGGCGGCGGGTATTACGACAGGTATCTTAAAAACAAAAATACGGTAAAGGTGGGACTGGGCTTTGCCCTTCAGCTCTCCGACGAACTGTGCGAGGACGAGTGGGACGAGCCGCTCGACGCCTTTATCTGCGAAAGGGGGATATACGACTTTGCAAAACGAAAATGATCTCGCCGGCGCCGGCGCCGGGCCCGAGGAGGCGGCACGGCCGCGCCTTTCGGCAAAACATAAGGTACAGAAATTTTTTTACGAGCTGGGCGACCTCGTAAAGGGGGCGGCGCTGCCGTTTATCGTGATGTGCGTGTTTTCCACGACGATAATTTTGTTTTACGGCTTCGACGACATGGCGGTGCGCGTGATGGCCGTCGTGTTCGGCGACGGGTTGCTCGCGGGCGCGTTCGTCATGTTCGGGCGGCAGAACGGGGCGGCGGCATACCGCGCGTTCAAAATGAACGAGAGCAAGCGCAGGATAGGCGGGCACGACAAAAAGGTGGTTTTCCGCACGGGCGAATATTCGCCGTGGAAGGGCTTTGCGATAGGTTTTATTGCCGCGGTTCCCTTCCTCGTGCTGCAGGCAATAAAGTGCTGCGGCGAAGTGACTTTCGTGAATTTCCTTCTCGAGTACGCCTGCGGCTGGGCGGTCGCTCCGCTCAGCGTGATAAGCGACGCCGTCCCGCAGCCCTATTATCTGCTCATGGCGGTATTCCCCGTGTGCATACACGGCGGGTTTTACATACAGGGCATGTATGCCGAAAGAAAGCGGCAGGAGGCCATAAACCGCGCCGAGGACGACCGCAGGAAGGGCAAAAAGAAGCACTATTACGAAGAGAACGTGTACAGCCCCGACAGAGTGGTCGACCTGCCCGACAAAAAGGGAGGCAAAAAGCGCAAATGAGGGTGATCGCCGGCAAGTACCGCGGGCTGGTCCTCGCGGAGTTCAAGGGCAGCGCCGTGCGCCCCACGGCCGACAGGGTAAAGGAGAGCCTGTTCAACATACTCGCCTTCAAAATAGCGGGCGCGCGCGTTCTCGACCTCTTTTGCGGAAGCGGCAGCCTGGGCATAGAGTGCCTTTCGCGCGGGGCGAAATTCGTGCACTTCAACGACATCTCCCCCGCGAGCATATCTATCCTGAACAAAAACCTCGCGCGGCTCCGCGGCGAAAAGTACGCCGTAACGGGGAGCGACTGGCTCGGCTGCCTGCGCTCGCTCGGGACGGGCTTCGACGTGGTGTTCGTAGACCCGCCCTATGCCGACGGCTGCGGCGCGGCCGCCATAGCCGAACTTGCGGCGCGCGGTCTCGTGCGCGGCGGAGGAGTGGCGGTATACGAGCGCGACAGGCCGTTTACGGGCAGCATTGAGGGCATGGAGGTCACCGACGAACGGAAGTACGGCAAGACATACCTCACTTTCTTTCAGCCGGACAGGCCCTCGTGAATGAGGAAAACATTATGAAAAAGTGCGTATTTGCGGGCACGTTCGACCCGCCTACTTCGGGGCACAAGGCCGTGGCGGAGGCCTGCCTGAAGATATTCGACGAGGTGGTGCTCGCCGTTATGGTGAATACGAAAAAGCGCCCGCTCCTGTCGGAAGAGCAGCGTAAGAGCCTGCTCGAAAAGCTGTTCAAAGACCGCCCCGCCGTAAAAACGGTGATATTCGAAGGGGCCGCGGTGGACCTTTTAAAGAGGGAAAACACCGTGTTCTACGTGCGCGGCGTGCGCGGTTACGCCGACTTCGAGTATGAGACCGCCGACTATTACGCCAGCAAAAAACTCATGCCCGAGCTCGTGGAGATATATATACCCGCCGAGCAGGACAAACTGCACGTGAGCTCCACGCTGGTAAAAAATTCGGTAAAATTCAAAAAAGACATGTTCGACTACGTCCCCGAGGAGATACGGGACGATCTTTCGGCCATGCTGGAGGACGGCGATGTTTGAAAAGCAGATAAGGATACCCGAACCCGAGGAACTGAAAGAGCTCGTTCCTCTGCCCGAGGGGCTCAAAAAGATAAAGGCCGAGCGCGACGGGCTGATAACCGACGTCGTCACCGGCAAGAGCGACAAACTGATAATAATAGTGGGGCCGTGCTCCGCGCACGAACCCGAGCCCGTGCTCGACTACGTGGAGCGCCTCGGCAGGCTGAACGAGCAGGTGAAGGACAAGCTCGTCCTCGTGCCGAGGATATACACCAACAAGCCGCGCACCAAGGGGGTGGGCTACAAGGGCATGTTTTCACAGCCCGACCCGAACAAGTCGGAGGATATTTTAAAGGGCATACTCACAATACGCAGGTTAAACGTGCGGGCAATGGAGGCGAGCGGCCTCTCCGCCGCCGACGAGATGCTCTATCCCTCCAACTACGGGTATGTGGACGATCTGCTCTCCTATGTGGCGGTGGGCGCCCGCTCGTGCGAGAATCAGCTCCACAGGCTGGTATCGAGCGGGGTAGACGGCCCCGTGGGGATTAAAAACCCCATGAGCGGCAGCATACTCGTCATGCTCAACTCCATATACGCCGCGCAGAGCGCGCAGGTGTTCAAGCTGGGCGGCTGGCAGGTAAAGACCGGCGGCAATCCGCTCGCGCACGCCATACTTCGCGGCGCAGTGGACGCATACGGCAACGATATTCCCAATTTCCACTACGAATTCGTTATGCAGGCGGCGGAGGGCTACGAAAAATCGGGCCTTAAAAACCCCGCCATAATAATAGACGCAAACCACTCCAACAGCGGCAAAAAGTTCAAACAGCAGATACGCATATGCGAGGAAGTCATGCAGAACCGCATATACGACGGCGACTTCAAGCGCATAGTAAAGGGCTTCATGATAGAGAGCTTCATAGAGGAGGGCAACCAGAAGGAGGACAGGGTATACGGCAAGTCGATAACCGACCCCTGCCTCGGCTGGGCCGATACAAAGAGGCTGCTTTTGGATATAGCCGACAAGGTGTGAACGTTCAAGGAGGTACCCTAATATGGACAGGGTGAGCTGTCTGGGGCCGGAGGGCAGTTATTCGTGGCTGGCCGCAGGCGCCATGTGCGGCGGGGCCGAGCTCGTGTGCCGCCGCACCTTTGCGCAGGCCGCCGGCGACGTGCTCTGCGGCAGTTCTTCCGCGGCGGTGCTGCCGATAGAAAACACCATAAACGGCGGCGTGTTGCAGAATCTCGACCTGCTCGCGGCGCACGACGGCCTGTTTGCCGTGCGCGAATACACGCTCAGGATCGATCACCGCCTCATAACCCTTGCGGGGGCGGATGCGGCAAAGGTGAACAGGATATTTTCGCACAGGCAGGCGATAGAGCAGTGCGCGGCGTTTTTGAACGCCCATTATCCCGAAGCCGAGCTCGTTGCCGAAAATTCCACCGCGGCGAGCATCTCCCGCATCGGGCTTCCCACCGACGCCGCCATAGCGGGCGCGCAGTGCGCATGCGCGGGCTACGACGTTTCGCCCGAGTGTATCTCCGACGAAAAGAACAATTTCACGCATTTTTTGCTGGTGGTAAAGGGCGGGCCGCGCGCCGCGACGAGGAGCGCGAAGGTGTTCCTCACCTTCACCTGCCGCCATGTGCCGGGCGCGCTTTTGAACATGCTTTCGATAATATACGACCACTCTCTCAACATGACCAAGATAGAGTCGCGGCCCATAAAGGACAGGCCGGGCGAATATCGCTTCTTCGTGGAAGTTGAGGGCGACTATTCCTCCGCGGAGATGAAGAACGCCCTGCGCGCGGTGGAGAGGGAGGCGCATTCCTTCAGGGTGCTCGGGGCATACTGAGCTCCGCGTCAGGTGGCGGCGCCTACCGTATGGCGAGCAGGATAAAAAAGCATACTGCCGCCTGAATGGATTTAACGGCTATAAAGCGTAGCGGCTTCACCCCGCACGGGACGACGAAACAGAGCTGCTGGAGCAGCACGCACGCTCCGCCGAAGGTAACGGTGAACCCTGCAAGCGGCAGGGCGAACGTCCCGCCGCATTCGGCAAGGCGGGCGCAGCCGCGCGTCATCTCTATCAGCCCTTCCGCCGCGGCGCGTGCGGCCTCTTCGCCGAAGGCGAGGTTTAAAACGCGCTCCACAGGGTATAAAATATAGTAATCGGCGGCAATTTCCGCCACGATGTAAAAAAAGGCGATGAACGCCCCCGCGGTCATGGCGGCGCTCGCGGCGCCGTAAAAGCTCTCGTTGAGCACGTCGCCTCTCTTTAAAGGGGGGACGGCCTTTTCCTCCGGCCTCTTCCCGAATAGCGAAAAGACGACGGCTACGGCCGCCACCGAGAACGCGTGCGCCGCGAACAGCTTTGCGCCGAGTGCGCCGCTCTTGAAAAACACCGCTCCCACCGTGCCTATCGCAAACAGCGGGCCGGAGGTGGAGCAGAGCGCCGCAAGCCGCGCGCATTCTTCGCGCGTGACGGCTCCCGCGCGGCAGAGGGAACTTGCGGTGCGGCAGCCTGCGGGATAGCCGCAGACGATGCCTATCGCAAAACACGCCGCGGCGGCCTTTGGCAGTTTAAGGGCGCGGCACGCCCCTCCGAACGGACGGGACATCCTTTCGGCGAGCCCCGTGTTCACGAGTATGCCGCTCACCACCATGAACGGAAAGAGCGAAGGGAGCACGCTTCCCGCCCAAAGCGCTATGCCGTCCGCGCACGCGGAGACGTACCGCTCGGGCCGCGCGATCAGCGCGGCCGAAAAGGCGGCGAGCACGGCAAAGAGCAGCAGGTGCGCCGCTCTGTGTTTGAATTTGAATGATACAGGTCTGCGGCGCCCTTTGCGCCGCGCAAGGCTTATCTCCACATTAAAAAATATTTGCAGGTAAATCGGATTATGAGTAAAAAACTTGGGATAGCCCTCGGAGGAGGGGGCGCGCGAGGAGTCGCGCATATAGGATTTTTAAAGGCGCTCGAGGAGGAGGGCATAAGGCCCGACTACATTTCGGGGACTTCGATGGGCGCCGTCGTGGGCGGCTGCTACGCCGCGGGGCTCAGCATGGACTATGTGCGCGACATCGTCATGAAGCTCAAGACCATCGACCTCGTCGACCTCGACGCGCTGCCCTTCAGCCGCCTGTCGCTGTTTCGGAGCAAGAAGCTGCAGAAGCTGTTGATCCAGCACATAGGCGAGGTCAACTTCGAGGACCTCAAAATACCGTTTACCTGTACGGCAGTCGACCTGTATACCCAGAAGCTGTATATATTCGACAAGGGCAGCCTCGCCAAAGGCGTGCAGGCCTCGTCGAGCATACCCGGGATATTCCGCCCCGTCGAGCACGAGGGCATGCTGCTCGTCGACGGGGGCGTGCTCTGCCGCGTGCCCGTGCGCCAGGCAAAGGCGCTGGGCGCCGACGTGGTGGTGGCGGTGGACGCCATAAAGTATACCGCCGACCCCGTCGACAAGATACCCAATATGCTGGCGATGTTCATGCGCATATTCGACATAGTCGACAATGCCAACGTAAGGCATGAGCGCGCTCAGCCCGACTATCCCTGCGACCTGCTGCTCGAGCCCGAGATGGAGGGCATGAACCAGTTCGAGGTGAAAAATCTCGACAAGGCGTACGACGAAGGTTACGAACTCGGCAAGGCCAACGCCGAAAAGATAAGGGCGCTGACGGAGGAGTAAAGCAACAGGGCGGACGGTTCGGTCCGCCCGTAATTTATCGATATGGACCTTTTCGACCTCAACGGCAACGAGGAGCGCGCCAAACCGCTCGCCGAGCGCATGCGCGCCAACAACCTCAACGAATTCATAGGGCAAAAGCACATAGTGGCAGAGGGCTGCCTGCTGCGCCGCGCGATCGCCTCCGACAGGCTCGGGAGCTGTATCTTCTGGGGCCCGCCCGGCACGGGCAAGACCACGCTCGCAAACATAATAGCCTCCACCACGCATGCCGATTTTATAAAGCTGAACGCCGTTCAGGCAGGCGTGGCCGACGTGAAAAAGGCGGCGGAACAGGCGAGGGACACCCTTAAAATGTACGGCCGACGCACATACCTCATGCTGGACGAGTGCCATCGCTTCAACAAGACCCAGTCCGACAGCCTGCTGCCCGCCATAGAACAGGGCACGATAATCTTCATAGGCTCCACCACCGAAAACCCCTATGCCTCCATGACGCCGGCAATAGTTTCGCGCTGCCGCGTGTTCGAATTCAGGGAACTCTCCGAGGAGGATATAGAGGGCGCGCTCAAAAGGGCGCTCTCCGACAGGCGCAAGGGGCTGGGCGAATACGCCGCGGAGGCGGAGGAGGCCGCCTTGAAGCACATAGCCCGCACGGCGGGAGGCGATCTGCGCACCGCGTACAACGCCCTGGAGCTCGCCGTGCTCACCACTCCCCCGCGCGCCGACGGCAAGATATTTATCACCCTCGGCGACGCCGAACAGTCGATACAGCGCAAGGCGCTCTCCTATAACGAGGACGGGTATTACGACTATCTTTCGGCGTTCTGCAAATCGCTGAGAGGGAGCGACGCAAACGCTGCGCTGTACTACGCCATGCGCCTCATAGAGGGCGGGTGCGACCCCATGACGATAGCCAGGCGCCTCACCGTGCATGCCTCGGAAGACGTGGGCATGGCGGACCCGCAGGCGCTCGTCGTGGCTACGTCGGCCATGTACGCGTTCGAAAAGATAGGGTACCCCGAAGGGCTCATCCCCCTTTCGAATGCGATAGTTTATGTTTGCGAGGCGCCCAAGAGCAACGCCGCGTGCGCCGCCTTCCACGCGGCGTTGGACGACGCGCGCGAGGTGCGCGACGATTCCGGCGTGCCGCCGTATCTGAAGGACAATACCTTCGGCGACGCAAAGACGAAGGCGCAGAGCGCAGGGTACAGATACCCGCACGACTATGCCGAGGGCTACGTGGAACAGCAGTACCTGCCCGAAAAGCTGAAGGACAGGGTGTATTACGTGCCCAAGGATATAGGCTTCGAAAAGACGGTGAAGGAGCTGAGGAAGCTCAAGGGCAAAAAATGACTGCAACTGCATATAGGGATATGACGGGCGTGGCGCCCGCGGCGAGAGCCGCGGCGCCGCGCCCGTTTTTTTTGCGCGGCGGAATATGGCGCCTCGTCCGCTAATAGAATAATATCGTTCGCGGGGGACGGCGTATTCGACTTTTTTATGTGCGTTTCCCCTTAAAAACAAAAAATTCGCCGTCGAGGGCGCTGTATTATATGGCTAAACATGTGTATGCGGTAACGGTAAAACTCAAGAGAGTGCTGATTTTCGTTGCGGCGGTCGTTGCGCTCGCCGCGGTCTGCCTTGCCGTGTTTTGCGGCGGGACCGCCTTCTCCTTTGCGGGCTCGGCGCGGCGCATACCCATCTACAGCGTGGAGCGGGCGGACAAACGGGTGTCGGTCACTTTCGACTGCGCCTGGGGCACCGAGCACACTGACGCCATCCTCGGCGCGCTCGACGGTTTCGGCGTAAGGGCCACTTTTTTCATGGTGGAGTTCTGGGCCGAAAGATATCCCGACTACGTAAAAAAGATATTTGAAGCGGGCCACGCGATAGGCACCCATTCAAAAACGCATTCCTACATGTCGCGCCTTTCCGCCGCGGAGATACGCTCCGAGCTGACCGGTTCGTGCGCGGCGATAACCGGCATAACGGGCGCTCCCGTGGAGCTGTTCCGGGCGCCGTACGGCGACTATGACGACGAACTGATAAACACCGCCGAAGAGCTGGGGCTGTATACGATACAGTGGGACGTAGACAGCCTCGACTGGAAGGACCTCTCCGCGGGAGAGATAGCCATGCGGGTGATAAACGGGACGAAGAGCGGTTCGATCATACTCATGCACAACAACGGCCTGCACACGGCGGAAGCCGTGCCCGCGATACTGAAGGAGCTCATCTCGCGCGGGTACGAGTTCGTGCCGGTAGGCGAGCTCATTTACAGGCAAAACTATCATATCGACGCAAACGGCAGGCAGCAGCCGGGCGCGTAGGCAGCGTATGATGGCCGAAAAATATAAGAAATACTTTTTTGGGAGGCATTTATGAATTACTGCACGGAAAAGAACAACAGGGTCTACATCCACGGAGAGATAGTCAGCGAGGCCAGGTATTCGCACGAGGTGTTCGGCGAGGGGTTCTACGAATTTTTCGTAAAGGTGCTCAGGCTCTCGGGCCAGGCAGACGTTTTGCCCGTTACCGTTTCGGAGCGGATAATGACGGACGACATGAAACCCGGGGCAGAGCTGAGCGCTTTGGGGCAGTTCCGCTCCTACAACAAGCTCGAGGGAGGGCGTTCGCGCCTGATGCTCACGGTGTTCGTGCGCGAGCTGCTCCCCTGCCCGCAGGGCAAAAATCCCAACAGCATAGTACTCTCGGGCTATATATGCAAGCCGCCCGTGTACCGCACCACGCCGTTCAGCCGCGAGATAGCCGACCTGCTCGTGGCGGTCAACCGCTCGTACAACAAATCCGACTATATCCCCGCGATAGCCTGGGGGAGGAACGCTCGCTTCGTGAAAAATCTCGCCGTGGGCGACAAGATAGCCCTCTCGGGCAGGATACAGAGCAGGGAGTACCAGAAAAAGCGGGAGGACGGCTCGTTTGTTACGATGACGGCGTACGAGGTGTCGGTATCCAAGCTCGCCGCGTTCGACGACGAGGCCGCGTTCAACATAGAGGAGGAGTTCGAGCTGTATTCGCCCGCCGCGGAGCACGGCGCGCACGAGGGGCACTTCCGGGAGGGTTGAGCGGCGTTTGCCCGCCCCGCGCCGCCGAGAACGGCACATTGGAGCGGCGCGGCAAAAAAATTTCGGCCAAACGCTTGATTTTTGCGGGGTTATATGATAACATGATTGCAATGACCGTGCGGGAGCCGCCGTGCCGTGAGATGCGGCGATCCCGTGAATTTAATACTTATAATGCGAAGAAGCGGAATAGTAGCTCTACTTTCGGGTGCAGAGATCTGCCGTCGGGTGCGAGGCAGACGAAGAGGTGTTGCGAACTCGCCGCGGAGCAGCTTTGCTGAACGCAAGAGTAGGCAAAGACGGTTTTCCGCCGTATAAGGGAGAGGGTGTGCATGCACCCCGTAAGGCGGCTTTTGCCGCGAAGAAGAGTGGTACCGCGTTTTAAACGACGTCTCTTTACCGGAGACGCCGTTTTTTGTTTATATGCGGCAGGCCGGGCGCGCTCGGTCTTTTCGCGGCCAAAAAGCTCCGCCCCCGCGGCGGGTACGCGGAGTTTGGCCTGCTTTTTCGCATCAAAATACAAGATCGGTCGAGGTGTGTAATGAAAAATTTTGAAAAGTATCGCAAACAATATTTTCTCCCCCCGGAGCGGTGCATGGACTGGGCGGAAAAGGACGCCGTGGACAGGGCGCCGATATGGTGCTCGGTAGATCTGCGCGACGGCAACCAGAGCCTCATAGAGCCCATGTCGCTGGAGACCAAGCTGGAATTTTTCAAATTGCTCACGGAGACGGGCTTCAAGGAGATAGAGGTGGGCTTCCCCGCCGCCTCCGATACCGAATACGACTTTTTGCGCGCGCTGATAGAGGGCGGGCTCATTCCCGACGACGTCACCATACAGGTGCTCACCCAGGCGCGCGAGCACATAATACGCAAGACTTTCGACGCCGTGCGCGGCGCGAAGAACGTTATAGTGCACGTATACAATTCCACGTCTGTCGCCCAGCGCGAGCAGGTGTTCAGAAAGAGCAGGGAGGAGATAAAAAAGATAGCCGTGGACGGCGCGTGCCTGCTTAAAGAACTTGCCGAGCGCGACGGCGCCGGTTACCGCTTCGAATATTCTCCCGAATCGTTCACCGGGACGGAGCCTGAATACGCCCTGGAGGTGGTGAACGCCGTTTTGGACGTGTGGCGGCCCGTTGCGGAGCGCAAGGCCGTCATCAACCTGCCCGCCACCGTGGAGAACGCCATGCCGCACGTGTATGCGCAGCAGGTGGAATATATCGACAGGCACATGAAATACCGCGAAAACGTGGTGCTCTCGCTGCATCCCCACAACGACCGCGGCTGCGGCGTGGCCGCGGCCGAAGCCGGCCTTTTGGCGGGAGCCGACAGGATAGAGGGCACTCTGTTCGGCAACGGCGAGAGGACGGGCAACGTCGACGTGGTCACGCTCGCCATGAACATGTTTTCGCAGGGGGTCGATCCCTGCCTCAACTTCGAAAACATGCCCGGGATATG
Organism: uncultured Clostridia bacterium; assembly: GCA_944354725.1. Taxonomy (GTDB): domain Bacteria; phylum Bacillota; class Clostridia; order Christensenellales; family Borkfalkiaceae; genus Coproplasma. The sequence continues at coordinate 8,529 of CALVQA010000036.1, read as the reverse complement.
TTCTCTCTACAACAGGTTCACGGGCATGTCGGTGGACCCCCGCCAGCCCTATGCGGGCGAGCTCGTGTTCGCGGCCTTCTCCGGTTCCCATCAGGACGCCATCGCCAAGGGCATGGAGTGGCGGGAAAAGAGCGGTTCGCGCATATGGGACGTGCCCTACCTGCCCATCGACCCGCAGGACGTCGGCAGGCGGTACGACGCCGACGTCATACGCATAAATTCGCAGTCGGGCAAGGGCGGCATAGGATATATCCTGCAAAAAAATTACGGCATAAACATGCCCGCCAAAATGAAGGAGGCTATGGGTTATGCCGCCAAGGGCGTTTCGGACAGGCTGCACAAAGAGCTGCGTGCCGACGAGGTGTACGACATATTCTGCAACTGCTTTATGGGGCGCGGCTCGGGCTTCGATATAGAGGAGTGCAGCTACAGGCGGGAGGACGGCGGCATCGTCGCCACCGTCGCCGTGGTAAAGGACGGGAAGAGGGCCGTGGCGAGCGCCGAGGGCAACGGCAGGCTCAACGCCGTGTCCAATGCAGTAAAGGCGTTTCTGGGCGTCTCCTACACGCTTACCGACTATGAAGAGCACTCCCTCACTAAGCGTTCGAGCTCCAAAGCCGTTTCCTATGTGGGCATAGAGAGCGGCGGGCGGCAGTTCTGGGGCGCGGGCATAGACGAGGACATAGTGACGAGTTCGGTCAAAGCGCTCGTCGCGGCGCTCAACAATCTGCTCGGCGGGGACCGCCGTCACGATTAGCGGCTTCGGCCGTGGCGCAAACGCTTTTAAACGTTTGACTTGACTGCGGCCGTGCGGTATAATATGCCTATGCCGCGCGCGATACGGCGGTGCGGCAAATTCACCGCAAGGGGCGCAAAATGCATCCTCAACCTCTGTTTACGATAGGCGACGTGAGCGTTTACGCATACGGCGTTTGCATGGCCGCGGGAATAGTGCTCTGTTTCGTATTCCTTCTGTGGGCGTTTTCTTTTAAAAACTTCAACGAAGAGAGCACCGATAAAATGCTGCTCATAGGCCTTGTCGCCACGGGCATAGGCATCCTCTTTGCCATGCTCTTTCAGTCGGTATACAACTATATCGCGGAGCCGGAAAAGGGCTTCGGCTTCGGCAACATGACATTTTACGGCGGGCTGATAGGCGGCGTGGCCAGCTATCTCGGTTTCTATAACCTGTATGTGTACGTGATAGCGCCGCGCGCAAAGAGCAGGATACTGCAAAACAACATGAACGCAAGCCTCACCGACGCGGTGCCCTTTATACCGATAGGCATATGCATAGCGCACTCCTTCGGCAGGCTGGGCTGCTTTTTTGCCGGGTGCTGCTACGGCAAACCTACCGATTCGTGGATAGGGCTGCCCTGCGCGCACGGCTACAACGACATACTCGGGATGCGCATGGACGGAGTGGACGTGATACCCGTGCAGCTTCTGGAGAGCATATTCCTCCTCGTTCTCGCGGGGGTCATGGCGCTCTTGTACTTCAAATTCAGGTTCAACTGCAATTTCGGCGTGTACTGCACCGCATACGGCGTGTGGCGCTTCGTGATAGAGTTTTTCCGCGTGGACGAGCGCGGCGGGTTTATCCCCGGGCTCACACCCTCGCAGTTCTGGTGCATAGTGATGGTGTTGCTCGGCATAGGGTATTTCTTCCTCTATAAGTATGTTTTGAAAAACAAGATGAAGCATCCCGAGCTTCAGCCGCCCGTAAACCCCAAAAAGGCCAAAAGGGCCGAAGGTGAGCAGGGCTGAGCGCTTTCGCGGACATATATGAACAGGCAGAGGCGGCCGAACGGGCCGCCTTTTTCCGTGTCTTTTTTCGTGCGGGAATTTTTTCGCCGCCGTTGACAATCTGCACGGGCAGCGGTATAATACTGATGGCGGCGGTGCGCCGCTATATATCCGACGGTTTAGGAGGAAGAGATGTTAGGCAATTTTTCTTACTGCAATCCCACAAAACTCTATTTCGGCAAAGGCGCCGTAAAATATCTTAAGGACGAGCTGCCCAAATACGGCAAAAACGTGGCGCTCGTGTACGGCGGCGGCTCAGTGAAAAGGAACGGCATTTACGACGAGGTGGTAAAGATACTTGCCGAGTGCGGCAAAAACGTGGCGGAGATAGCCGGCGTCATGCCCAATCCCACGCTCGAAAAGCTGTACGAGGGCATGGAGATCGCCCGCAAAAACAATACCGAATTCATTCTTGCCGTGGGCGGCGGCTCGGTGTGCGACTACGCCAAGGCGCTCGCCGTTTCAGTGAACTGCGAGGAGGACCCGTGGGAGAAATATTATCTCCGCTTTGAAGAGCCTTCCTGCAAAACGTTGCCCGTGGGTTGCGTTTTAACGATGGTCGGCACGGGCTCTGAGATGAACGCCGGGGCAGTTATAACCAACCGTGCAACAAAATTAAAGATAGGTCACGTGTTTGCCGACGAAAAGGTGATGCCCGTGTTCTCGGTGCTCGACCCCGCTTATACGCTCACACTGCCGCACTATCAGATGGTGGCGGGCATATACGACATATTCAATCACATCTGCGAGCAGTATTTTTCGGGCGAGGACGACAACACGAGCGACTACATAGCCGAAGGGCTGATGCGTTCGCTGCTGCACTCTTCGCGCATGGCAAACAAGGATATGAACGACTATGAGGCGCGTTCCAATATAATGTGGACGGCCACGTGGGCGCTGAATACGCTCATATCCCGCGGCAAAACGACCGACTGGGAGGTGCACATGCTCGGCCAGGCGGTCGGCGCGCATACCGACGCGACTCACGGCATGACGCTCTCGGCCGTGTCGCTAGCCTATTACCGCCACATAATGCCTTACGGGCTGAAAAAATTCGTTCGGTTCGCGCAAAACGTATGGGGAGTGGATCCCGCCGGCAAGACGGACGAAGAGGTGGCGAACGAGGGGCTTGCGGCGCTCGAGGGTTGGATGCGCGAGCTCGGCCTCGCCATGAACATAACCGAACTCGGCGCAGACGAGGGCATGATAGAGGCCATTGCCGACAGCACCCTCATCATGCAGGGCGGCTATCGCGTGCTCACGCGCGACGAAGTGGTGAAGATCTTGAAGGAGAGCCTTTGACGGTAAAGCCGCGGGGGCGCGGGAACGCGCCCCCGCTCGGCATTTTTGCGTGACGACAGCGTTTGGCCGCGGAAAACAGATCAAGCGCGGGGCGGACCGTGTTTTGCCGCATACGGCGGGCAGCCGTACGGGCAAGGCGGGCCCGCCTTTTTCATGCCGCGCGGCATGCTCCCGCCGGGCCGCAGTGTATAAACATTTTTTGCTTTCACATACTTTAATTGCACATAAAGTTATTCGGGGCGGCGGAACGCTCCGAAAAAAGGAGTATATATGAAAGCAACGGGGATAGTGCGCAGGATAGACGAGCTCGGCAGGGTGGTCATACCCAAGGAGATACGCTCTACTCTGCGATTGAAATCGGGCGACCCGCTCGAGATATTTACCGAGCGCGACGAGCTCATGCTTAAAAAATATTCGCCGATAGCCTCTCTGCAGAAATTTTCGGAGGGGACGGCAAAGAGCCTTAACGACCTTTCGGGGCACCTCGCGGTGATATGCGATACCGACGAGGTGCTGTATGCCGCAGGCGCGGGCAAGCGCGAACTTTCGGGCAAGAGCCTTTCCGCGGATATGGAAAAGATCCTGGAGGGAAGGAGGAGCTATCTTGCAAACCTTGCGGAGGGCGGCGACATCGTGCCCATCACAGCCGAGGGCCCGTCCTCCATAACGGCGCAGGTGATAGTGCCCATAATTTCGGGAGGGGACTGCCTTGGCGCCGTCGCGCTCGTGTCTGCCGAGCAGGGCGCCAAGATAGAGGCGGGAGCGGCCAAGCTCGCCCAGCTCTCCGCCACGATAATAGCCGCGCAGTTCGAATGAACGCTTCGCGGTCCGTCGGCTCCGCGTCGGGAGCGCTGAAAAAAATATTTTCGCGGCGGCAGTCGTTTGCCGCGGGAGCGTTGATAATCGCCGCGGGCGGGCTTATATCCAAATCGTTGGGCGCGGCGTACCGCATACCGCTGACGGGCATACTGGGCAGCGAGGGGATGGGGATATATCAGATGGTGTATCCCCTCTACTGTATCCTGCTCACCCTCTCCGCCTCGGGCATAGCCGCGGGCGTGGCAAGGCTGGTGGCTTCGGGCGTTCCGGGGGCGGAACGGGCGGCGTTCAGGCTGTATGCGGCGATAGGCGCCGCCGGCGCCGCCGCGATGTTCGCGCTCGCCCGTCCGCTCGCCTCGGCTCAGGGGGAGCCCGCGGTGGAGCTGTGCTGCAAAATGCTTGCGCCCGCCGTTTTGTTCGCCTCTGTCATATCGGTCGCGCGCGGGTATTTTCAGGGCAAGGGCAACATGCTCCCCACCGCGTTTACCGAAATTTGCGAACAGCTCGTAAAAGTGCTTGCGGGGGTGGCGCTCGCCCTGCGCTTTGAGGGGGACGTGCGCCTTGCGACGGCCTCGGCGCTGCTCGCCGTCACCGTGGGTGAGGGCGTTTCCGCCCTGTTTGCGGCGGTATTGTACCGCGGCGAGAGCGCGCGCAGGCACCCGCTTTACATGGAGCGCGCGGCAGGTTACGGGCAGCTTTTGCGGTACACCGTGCCCGTCACGCTCGCCGCAATGGCCGTGCCCGCCTCGCAGCTCGCCGAAAGCGTGGTCGCGGTAAACATATTACGCTCTTTTTCAGCCGACGCCACGGCGCTGTACGGCATATTTTCGGGCTGTGCGCAGGCGCTCGTCAACCTGCCCGTGTCGCTTGCCTACGGCCTCGCCGCCGCAAGCGTTCCCAAGATATCGCCGTCGGCCGCCGCGGGAGACACGGCCTCCGCGCGCAGGCGCGCGCTCAGAGTGCTGTTTGTAACGCTCGCCCTTTCGGCGCCGTGCGCCCTCGGGCTGTTCGTGTTTGCGCCGCTCGCCGCCGAACTGATATTTTCCTCCCTCTCTGCCGAGCACGCGTCGCTGCTCGTCAGGCTGGTGCGCATAATGGCGGTCAACGCCGTCACGCTTTCGCTCGTGCAGTCGGCTTCGGCGTGCCTTATAGCCCTCGGAATGCCCGCAAAGGCGGCGATAGCGCAGTGGGCGACGTGCATACTGCGCGTGGCGCTCACGGCGGTGCTGATAAAATACGTCACCTTTTCCGCAGACGGGGCGGCAATAGCGGCAAACATCGCTTATTTTGTTGCGGCGGCGCTCGATGTGTGGTATATTATGAGGGTAGGAGGAGCGTATGAAGATTGTTTTGATAGGCTTAGGCACGGAAGAGGGCGACCTCAGCACGGGGGCGGCACGGGCGCTTGAGGACGTTACGCGCGTGATTGCCCGCACGGAGCGCATGCCGTGCTATTCCGTGGCCGAAAGATACGGGGCGACCACGCTCGATCATATTTTCGAGTCGAGCAGGAATTACGATACTTTGAACAAAAAACTTGCCGCTGCGGTGCTCTCCGCGGCAAAGGAGAGCGACGTTGCGTATTGCGTCGACGGCGCCGTGTGCGAGGACGCCGCCTGCAGGCTGATACTTGCAAAGCGTAAAGACGCCGTCGTGTTCGAAGGCGTTTCCAAGGCCGCGCGCGCGGCTTCGCTCGCCGGGCTCGGCGGGGCATTCTTTTCGGTTTCGGCATACGATGTCGGCAGTCTGAAGAGCGCCCGCGCCGCCGTTGTATACGATATCGACGGCGAATATGCCGCCGCGGAGGTGAAATCGCGCCTTTCGGAGCTTTTCGGCGAAGAGCTGCCCTGCACCTTTGTCAGGGGCGGCGGCGCGAAGAGGATAAAGGTCTACGAGATAGACAGGCAGAAGGAGTACGACGCCACGTGCGCCGTGGCCGTGGAGGCGCCCGGATTTTTACATAGGGAGCGCTATGACTACGCCGACCTTCTGGAGATGGTGCGCATGCTCCGCGCGCCCGGCGGCTGCCCGTGGGACAGGGCGCAGACGCCCGCCACGATAAAGCAGAACATGATAGAGGAGGCGTATGAGCTCGTCGACGCGATAAACCGCGACGATGACGACGGGATAGAAGAGGAGACGGGCGACGTGTTGCTCCAGGCGGCGTTCCACACCGTTTTAAAGGGGGAGCAGGGAGCTTTCTCCGACGAGGACGTCACGACGCGCGTCGTGAAAAAACTGATATTCCGCCATTCGCACATTTTCGGCAAGGACAGGGCTGCGGACGAGAACGACGCGCTCAGCGTTTGGGAAAAGAACAAAAAGCAGGAAAAGCACATGAGCACGTTCGGCGAGGCGGTAGAGGCCGTCCCCCGCAACTTCCCTGCCTGCATGCGCGCGCAAAAGGTGCAGAAGCGCGCCGCCAAGGCCGGGCTGGACTTTCTCTCTTCGATTTCGGCCGCGGAAAAGCTCAATCACGACATGGAGTCGTGCATAAACGCCCTGATAGGCGGCGACAAACCCGCCGCCGACAGCGCCTGCGGAGAGATACTCTTCACGGCCGTGGGGCTGTGCAGGCTGGCGGGGGCGGACTGCGAACAGGCGCTCTCCGACGCCACCGAACGGTTCGTCGCGCGGTTCGTCAAGGCTGAGGAGCTTGCCGTAAAAGACGGCAAAAACGTATCCGATTTTTCGGAATTGGATTGGAACTGGTATATGTTGCAGGCCGAAAATGCGCTTAAAAACCATTGACATAGGCGGCCTCGCCGCGCCCAACAACGTGTTTTTGGCGCCGCTCGCGGGGTATACCAACGCCGTGTTCAGAGAGATGTGCCTGCGCCTCGGCGCGGGGCTCACGTTTACCGAAATGGTGAGCGCAAAGGGGCTGTGCTACAACAGCAAGAATACCGAGGAACTGCTGTACATAACACCCTCATACGGCGGGATCAAGGCCGTGCAGCTGTTCGGCGGCGACCCCGAATTTATGGAGCGCGCGGCGTGCTCGGAGCACATCGCGCCCTTCGACCTCATCGACATAAACATGGGCTGCCCCGTGCCTAAGATATTCAACAACGGCGAGGGCAGCGCGCTGCTTGCCGACATGCCCCGCGCTGCCGCGCTCATACGGGCGTGCAAAAAAAGCGGCAAGCGCGTTTCGGTAAAGTTCCGCACGGGACTTTCGGCAGGCAAAATAGTGGCGGCCGACTTTGCAAAGATGTGCGAGGACAGCGGCGCCGACATGATAACCGTGCACGGCCGCACGCGCGACAAAATATATGCGGGCGAGGTGGATTTCGGGGCTATAGCGGGCGCAAAGGCGGCCGTGGGAATACCCGTCATAGCAAACGGCGGGGTGTTTTGCGACGAGGACGCCGAGCGGCTCATGAACGAAACGGGCGCCGACGGCGTGATGGTGGCGCGCGGCGCCATGTACGCGCCGTGGATATTCGCCGAGCTCACGGGCGGCGGGCCGCCCGACAGGCGCGCCCTCGTTTTAAAGCAGCTCGAAGACACCGCCGCCCTCTTCGGGGAGAGGTTCGCGCTGGTGTTCATGCGGAAGATGGCAGCCTTTTACACAAAGGGCAAAAAAGGGTCTTCCGCTTTGCGCGAGCGCCTCTTTGCCTGCGACGGCTTGCAGAAGCTGCGGCAGATGATAGAGGAGGCGGAGTTCTGAAAGAGCGGCTCTCATGGCGGCATTTTTATAAGGCGGAGAGGGAACGGCGTGCGTCCCTTCTCCGTCCTTTTGTTTTGCCGTTAAATAATTTATAAAAGTATAATTTGCCGCACAATACCGCAAAATTTTTGTGCGCGGCGGCACTATACTGCCTGTATGCAGGTGTATGTGGAGCTCGCCCTCGCCGAAAATTTTTGTATGGACCTCGCGCTGCTCGTATGCGCCAAGTTAATATGCAAAAATCCCTGCCGCTACCGTCGGCTCGCGTTCGGGGCGGCCCTCGGCGCGGCGTTCGCCGTCGCATTTCCCTTGTTCGGGCTTTCGGGCGCGCCGGCCGTCGCCGTCAAAATTGCTTCGGGGCTCGCGCTCGCGGCGGTCTCGGGCAGGTTTTCGGGCTTCAGGGCCTACATAAAGTTTGCTTCGGCCTTCCTTGCGCTGTCGTTCGCGCTCGGCGGGGCGCTCGTGGCGGTATTTTCGCTCGCGGGTATAGAATACGCGCAGGGCGGCGGCTATGTTTTGACGCGCATACCTGTGGGCATTCCGCTGCTGCTTGCCGTCATGCTCGTGCCGTCGTGCAGGGCGTTCGCCAGAAAGTTTGCCGCCCGTCACGCAAAAAATACCGTCCGCTGCGTGATATACCGCGGCGGACGCAAGGTGGAACAGTACGGGTTTTTCGATAGCGGCAACCATGTATACTTTTCGGGCATGCCCGTAAGCGTTATCTCCGCCGCCGCGGCGAGCTACATAGTCGATGAACGCGAACTTAAAAACAGCATTAAGGTGCGCACCGTTACCGGCGAGCGCAGCATGAAAATTTTTACCGCCGACAAAATTGTGATATATAACGGCGACGGCGAGCATACAATAAAATGCGTGGCGATGGGGATAAGCCCGAGGGGGATAGGGCGTCTGGTGCTCCATCCCGACCT
>CALVQA010000035.1 GCA_944354725.1 uncultured Clostridia bacterium | reverse complement strand
GTACTCAAACTCGAATTCAAAATTCTTCTCGTATCGCTTACGCTCCGCGGTAGGATCTGAGTACGTGAGCCTGCTGTAATCGTACGTCAGCCTCATCGCGCCGAGCCTGCTCCCGTCGAGGCGCATGATACAGTCGAAGTCGCCGAGCTCTATATCGAATTCCTCGTAAAACCGGAAGTCATCGAAATTTTCGTCGAAAAGAAACTGTTTGTCGAGCTCCGCTTTGTATGTATCGCCCCACCGCCATGCACTCTTCATGGATCTATCGAGGTTTCCCAATATTATGTCGCTTATTTCCAAATACTTGTTAACCTCGTACTGATAGTTCCTTTTGCTCAGCAAGTATTCTAAAGTGTCCCGGCTGTATATCTCTCTTACTTCGGGCCCGTCGTCGGTATCCAAAAAATCATAGACCGTGTCGTCCACCACTATAACATATTCGTTGCCGTTGCGGATATACAGCCACGCGCCCTGCCTTTCGGCGCGGTATTTGAGAGTGAAACCGTCCGACGACTCGCTGCCGGGCATGGTAACGGAATAGCTTCGCCTCCGGGAGGGGATTATCATATCGTTACGTATCCTGTCCGTCCACAGCGCGCGCAGCATGAACACCATGGCGAGCGCGCCGCAAACCACCAGCACCGCGGCCAGGACCACAACAACTATCACTGTTACCTTCTTTTTCATCTTTGCCTCCGGAACAGGCATCCGCCTCGCTCAAAGCCCATCGCCAAACGGAGCAAGCGCCGACGGGCAGGGATGCGTACGCCTTTAATTTTTACTTGGTAGCCGCATACATGAAGTCAAATCCGCAATTATGAAAAATCAGCCGAATCCGATACCTCGCCCCTATCATATCACCGCCGCACACAAATTGCAAGCGTATTTTAAAAAATAGCGGCGGGCGCCCTTTTGAACGAGCCGCGGGAAAATGCGGGCATGTTTCGGAAAAGTTCGCAAACAATGCAGGAAAAATCGTTTTTATCGCAAAACATCGGCGGCTGCCGCATTGCGCGGCAGCCGCCGATGTTTAAGGAGAAATGAGATCGATCAGAGTAACGACCTGTAGAGTGCTATAATATCTTCCTTTGTAGGGTCTTTGGGGTTGCCGGGGCGGCAGGCGTCGTCCATTGCCGACTGCGCGAGGAAGTCTATGTCTTCCTCCCTCACTATGCCCTTGAGGTTTTCGGGTATGCCGACGTCCTTGGAAAGCTGCGCCACGGCGTCGCAGGCGGCCTTTCTTGCATCTTCAAGGCTCATATCGTCCACGCCCTTAACGCCCATTGCCTTGGCGATGTCGCGGTACTTTTCGCCCGTGGCCTCCGCATTGTAGCGCATTACCGTGGGAAGCAGAATGGCGTTCGCCACGCCGTGAGGGGTGTCGTAAACGGCGCCGAGAGCGTGAGCCATGGAGTGGACTATGCCGAGGCCGACATTGGAAAAGCCCATGCCCGCCACATACTGGCCGAGGGCCATGCCCTCCCTGCCTTCCTTTTCGCCCTTTACGGCGGCGCGGAGCGATTTGGAGATTATCTCTATCGCCTTTAAGTGGAACATGTCCGTCATCTCCCACGCGCCCTTGGTTATATAGCCCTCTATCGCGTGCGTGAGCGCGTCCATGCCCGTCGCTGCGGTGAGGCCCTTGGGCATCGTGCTCATCATGTCGGAATCGACTACGGCGACAACGGGGATATCGTGCACGTCCACGCACACGAACTTGCGCTTCTTTTGAACGTCGGTAATTACGTAGTTTATGGTAACTTCGGCAGCGGTGCCCGCCGTAGTGGGAACGGCGATGATGGGCACGCTCGGCTTTTTGGTGGGAGCCACGCCCTCGAGAGAGCGCACGTCCTCAAATTCGGGGTTGGCGATTATTATGCCTATCGCCTTGGCGGTATCCATGGAGGAGCCGCCGCCGATGGCGATTATATAGTCGGCGCCGCTCGCCTTGAACGCGGCAACGCCCGTCTGCACGTTTTCTATCGTGGGGTTGGGCTTTATGTCGGAATAGAGCTCATAGGCGAGCCCCGACTCCTTCAATACGTCGAGAACCTTGTCCGTGACCTTGAATTTTACGAGATCGGGGTCGGAGCATACGAACGCCTTATTGAGGCCGCGCCTTTTAACTTCGCCGGGGATCTCGCGTATCGCGCCCGCGCCGTGGTAGCTTGTTTCGTTCAAAATTATTCTGTTTGCCATTTTATTTTACCTCTGTAAATAGTTTTTTACGTTATTGCTCCGGTCCGAGGGCAGCCCTGCCGTTGTCTACCCTTATTTTGTTGAACTCTTCCAGAACGCGCCTCTCGCGCTCCCGAACTTTCTCTTCGGCAGCGGCAGCCTTGCGCCCGAGCTCTTCCTTCTGCGCGTCGCTCAGCGCGGCGTATCTGCGGGCCTTTTCCTCTTCGGCCGCAGCTTTTTTGGCCTCTGCCGCAGCCTTCTTCTGCTCCTGCCTTGCCTTTGCTTCGGCGCGCTTTGCCTGATATGCCGCCTCCTCGCTCTCGAAGTCGAGACCCTTCTTGCGGCAGCGCTTTTTGAGTTCGGCCATACGCGCTTCTTCGCTCATGCGCTCGGCCTCCTCCTCTTCAAGCTTGAGCTTTTCGGCGGGGTCGACGTATTCCACGCCCTCCGCGGCAGCCTTGGCCTTCTGGTCCATGGTTATGGCGCGCTTATCGAGCGAAGAGAACTTTTCGACGCCCATAAAGATGAATATGAGCGCTATTGCCGCATAGCATATGGTCTCGCCGCCGAGGAACACCCACTTGAAGCCGTTCTGTATTTCGGGAGTGGCTATTATGCCGAGGTCGGCATCGTAGCCGGTGGCGTTTATGACCACGTTGAGTATGCCGGTGGCGATGCCCGTCATGCCCGCCAT
>CALVQA010000034.1 GCA_944354725.1 uncultured Clostridia bacterium | reverse complement strand
CGGATCGCTCTCGAAGCCCTTCATCATGCCAGAAACGAGGCTCTCGCTCTGCGCGCCGTCGCCCATTATCGGGCTGACCTCGCCCGAGACGTCTACCCTGATAACGTGATAGGAGGGCGCGGACGCCCTGAGCCTGATGCCGACCGAACCGCCCTGCCTGACGACGTCGGGCTGCTCGTATACGAGGTCGTCCTCCGAAGGGCTCACCACGCCGTAGCCGTTCACGCGGGCGCATTCAAGGGCGTCGCGCACCTTGTCGTAGCCGCGCTTTGCCTCCGCGGCGGAGCGGACGTACTTCATGAGGGAATATTCGCCCTCTATTTTGTCCCCCGCGATTTCGGAGAGCATTTCAAAAAATATCCCGTCGCGCGCGGCGCATGTGACGCGCGCGCTGCCCGAGGGGAAGTCGTATTTTATTTCGGCGGCGGGCGACCAGTATCCTGCGTCCGCGAACATACCGTCGAGGGCGGCGAGGTCGGCAAATTTTTTTATGCCGCCGCACCTTTCGCGCACGAGCTTTAAAAGTTCGGCTATGGCCGAACTGTCCGCAGGCATGAAGCGCATCCATTCGGGGATATCCACCCCCACCGACAGCACGGCGAATTCGCCGGCGAGCAGCCTGAGCAGCCCGTTGAGGGCGCCTTCGTCCCACGGCACGGGGTGCGCGCATGCGCAGCCCCACTCCCTTCCGAGCTCCTCCGCCCTTTCGGAAACTATGATAAAAGGTCTGCCCGCGGCGAGCGCCGCATAGTCGGCCCCGTCGGCCTCCGCAAATATGACGGCGCCGCACCCGTCCGCGCTTTTGGAAAACGCCGGGCCGCCTTCCGACGAGAGCGCGGCAAACAGCTCCTCGTCGCCGCAAACGGCTATCGGCGCGCCGCCCAGACGGGCGTTCAGATCATTGCATATATCGCTATCGAGCATACCATCCTCCGCAAACGTTTTCGTATACGCTATTTTATTTGCCGGACGACGGATTTAGAACAGGCAAAAAACGGGCTGCCCGCGCAAAACGCGGGCAGCCCCCGTAAAAGCTGCAAAAGACCGGGATATCAAAGCTCGCGCGTGAGGAGCACGTCTTTATAGAAGGCGTCCATCTCCTCCTCCGTTTTGAAGGTGGCGAGATACATGGTGTTGCCCATCGCCGCCGCGAGGGCGTCGGGGATCCTGCCCACCTCCTTGAGGTTGGCGGAATATTTTTGCGCTATCTGTTCGCCGGAATACATGAACGGCTTGCCGTCGCGCCTGCCCGCATACGCGCAGAAGAATTTTTCGCCCGTGGAGACGAGAGTGCTGTCGTAAGCTATCATGTCCGCCCATATCTTGTACACGTCGGTGGAATTGGCGTAGTTCATCATGTCGGGCGTAAAACCGCCGCAGGGGCGCATGTTGACTTCCAGCGCGATCACGTCGCCCTTTTTGCCGAGATACTGGTCCTTCGTGAGCCTGAAAAACTCGAAATGGACGAAGCGGCTCTTTACCCCGAACGCCTTTACGGTGCGGCGGCCCGCGTCGCGCACGTCGGGCGCGAGCTCGTTCACGATGTAATACACGGCGTTGCCGTTCGTGTTCACAGTGTCCATTATGGAGACGGGCGTAACGTTGCCCGTTTCGAAAACGGGCTCGCCCGAGGAATCGATTATGGCGTCGTAAGAATTTATCTCCGCCTCGACGAATTCCTCCATGATGTAGTCCACGGGGGGCTTTTCGTTCAAAAAGTTCCTCAGGTCGTCGTCGGTGGCAAGTTTCCACGTATCGTTTGCGCCCACGCCGTTGTCGGGCTTTACTATCACGGGATAGCCCGCCTTGGAGATGAATTTTTTGCATGCCTCGTAGGAGGTGACCATGCAGTAGCGGGCGGTGACTATGCCCGCCTTTTTATAATACGGCTTCATGCCCGACTTGTACTTTATGCGCGCCATGTCTTCGTCTTTGAAGCCGCTGCACACGTTAAAATCGGTGCGCAGGCGCGCGTCGAGCTCCAGCCAGTATTCGTTGTTGCTCTCTATGAAGTCGGGCTTGCCGTATTTGAACGCAAACATCGCCACGGCGCGGTAGACCTCGTCGTAATTCTTCAACGAATAGACGCGGTAGTATTCCGTTAAGCACTCTTTCAGCTCGCCCTCGAGCTCTTCGTACGGGCAGTCGCCTATCCCGAGCACCTCAAAACCGTTGTTTTTGAGCTCGCGGCAGAAGTTTTTGTAATTCGAGGGGAAATTCGGCGAAATAAAGATAAAGTTTTTCATGGTTGCCTCCTTCGGACGCGCCCAGGCAGAACGCGTACGGCATATATTTTTCGGGATGTAACGGCGGCGCTCAGTAGTCGAGCAGACGGGGCAGAAAATACGCCGCCTGCACGAACCACCAATCCCAGTCGTGCCGCGAATCTTTGCCCCAGAAATCCACCCATGCGTTTATGCCCTTTTGCCTGAGTATCGCGGCAAAGCGCGAAGTGCTGTCGAGCGTGTCGGTCTCCCATGCCCCGTTGCCGACGCACAGCACTATCCTGCCCTCGTTGTATTTGCGGATATAGGGATGATCCGACGGCATGCCCGCCACGAACTGCTGCGGGGAATTCATATAGGTGAGGTCGTCGTGATAGTCGCCGAAGCAGTATTCGTTCGTATATATCCCGCTGAGCGCGAGAAGGGCGTCGAACACGTCGGGATAGCGGAAGAACAGAGTGGCGGCGTGCAGCGCGCCGAGGCTGAGCCCCGCGGCGAGGAAACGTATCTCCCAGCCGTTGGCCAGCGTGTTCAGGTGCGAAAAATGGGGCACCGCCTCCTCCATTATATAATTTATCCACGCCTCGTGCAGGCAGATGCGCTCGCGCGGGCTGCCCTTGCCGAACAGCGTTTGATTGTCGAGGCTGTCTATCGTGAACACCTGTATGCGCCCGTCCTCTATGTAGGGGGCGTACACGTCGAGCATGCGCATGTCCTCGAACTCGTAGAACCTGCCGCCCTGGCAGGGGATGACGAGCACGGGCTTGCCGCGCGTGCCGTATACTTTGTATTCCATATCGCGCGAGAGGTGGCGCGAATAAAATTTACCGTAGGATATCTGCATGACGATGCCCCCTTGCCCGTTCCGGCGGTTTTTTCTCTGCGAAAGCTATTCGCCCTCGAAGCCGAGGGCGGACATGAACACCGGTATCTGCCGCTGCCACGACGCCTCGCAGTGGGTGCCGTACGGCACTATGCGCGAAGTGACGAACACTCCCTTTGCGACGAGCTCGGCAGCCGTCTGCCCGAATATGCGCCTCTGCCCCGTATGATTTTTGAATTCGCGGCTGCCGTAGTCCATATACAGCAGCGTGGGCCTCGGGAACCGCGCCTTTTGCAAAAACGCCGGCGTGCCGCCCCCTATCCACAGGCTGGGCGAGAGCGCCGCCCCGCGCGAGAACACGCGGTTGTACGCGGCGAGGGCATACACCGTCATCAGCCCGCCCATCGAACTGCCCGCGATGGCGGTATCGCTCCGCTCAGGCAGCGTGCGGAATGCGGAATCGATATAGGGCTTGAACGTGCCGCACAGCCAATCCATATACGTCTTGCCGCGGCCGACTATGCTCTCCCCGCCGTACTCAAAATCCACGGGCGAATATTCGCTCAGCCTGCCGTTGCCCTCGTGGTCGCACTCCACCGCCGCTATTATGAGTTTGGTGTTGGTGCAGTCGAGATATTCGCTCATGCCCCAGCTCTTGCCGTAGGTGGCCTCCTCGTCGGAGAAGAGGTTGTGCCCGTCGAACATATACATCACGGGATAGCGCCGCCCGGGCTCGTCGTAATAGCCTTCGGGCAGATATACGTACGCCTTGCGCGGACGTCCGCCCGTAAGTTCGGG
This sequence comes from uncultured Clostridia bacterium, assembly GCA_944354725.1. Lineage (GTDB taxonomy): Bacteria > Bacillota > Clostridia > Christensenellales > Borkfalkiaceae > Coproplasma. The sequence goes on along the minus strand of CALVQA010000034.1, from coordinate 25,931 downwards.
GATAGTTATTTCCCAGTCGATAACCATTTTTTCAGCCTCGTAAACAAGTAGTGAGTAAAGCTCTCATTCCGCGCGGACGCGGCCGCATATGAAGGAGAGCACGTCGCCCGCGGCGGCTTCGGCGCAGAAGTCGTTGAGTATCTCGTGCCGGGCCCCGGCATAGAGTTTGAGCGAAACGTCTTTTACCCCCGCCTTTCTGTATTTTTTATACACCTTTTCCGCTCCCTTGCCGTAGTCGCCGACGGGGTCTTCGCCGCCCGAGACGATGAGAAGGGGCATATCCTTGTCCGCGCCGCCGAACGCGCGCGCGGAACACGCCTTTTTTATTATGGCGAACAGCCCCGCATACCCGCCGCAGGTGAAGCCGAAGCCGCACATGGGGTCGGCGATATACCCGTCGACGTTGGCGGGCTCCGCAGACAGCCAGTCGTACGGGGTGCGCCCCTCGAACTTTTTGTTATAGGAGCCGAACGCGAGGGAAGAGATGAGTTTGCTCTTGTGAGCGCGCCCCTTCAGCCTGCCGACGAGGGCGGTAAACGCCCGCGCGAAAAACAGGGTGACGCCGTCTTTATAGCCCGTGCCCATTATCACCGCTCCGGCAAAACCGCTCGCGCGCGCGATGTATTCGCGGCAGAAAAACGAACCCATGCTGTGCCCCATGACGAAGAACGGGACGCCGGGAGCCGTCTCCCTTGCGCGCGACGTGAGCGCGGATATATCGGAGAGCACGAACTCCTCCCCCCTTTCGGGAAAGTGGCCGAGATCTCCGCCCGCGGTGAGCCCGTGGCCCAGGTGGTCCTCCGCGCACACGAGGATGCCCTCCTTTGCCGCTCTTTCGGCAAACGGCGCGTAGCGCGCCGCATATTCTTCCATTCCGTGTATTATCTGCAAAATCGCGCGAGGCGCGCCCTGCGGGCGCCATATTGCGGCGTGGACGGTGTGAACGCCGTCAGCCGAAGGATAAAAAATATCTTCCATGGTCCGATCCTGTATCCGCGCCGCCCGCCGAAGCCAAAAGGCGGGCGGCGTTTATAAAAAAGATTATAGCACGGCAAAAACCCGTTTGCAATATGCGGCGGCAAAAAACTGCCCGCATTTAAACATATTTTTTGAATTCTTCGAGATTGGCGGGCGATATGCCGCGGGCGCCCGACTCTATCTCGCGCACTGTCCGCTGCACTATCCCGTTCAGCACGGCGGGCATGCACACCCTTTCGCCGTAACCCGATATCACCCCGTTGACGAGGTCGGCCTCGCACCTTCTGCCCGCCTTGAGGTCGTAGTACATGCCCGACACGAGCGCGCGGTGCTTTTTCATCGCGACGGGTATGAGCATATACGAGATCTTGCGCTTTAAGGCGGTGCGGTAGCCCGTTATCGCCGCGACGTCGTGCCCCTGTATCTTCCCCGGGCGTATGCCGCACGCCTTTGCCACGTCGAAACACTCCTTCAATACGGCCTGGGCGACTTTGCGCGCATACCTGTCGTCGCATATCTCGCCGTAAGTGTAGCCCGTTATGGCCGAAAGGCCCGAAAAGGCGCAGTTTATTGCGAGCTTGGACCAGCGCGCGCCTATAAAGTTCTTTTCCGTGCTCACCCTGCCCATCAGCGAGAGCGCTTCGGCGACGGGCGGCAGCTTCCCTTCGTTGCCGTACAGCGTGCCGAGGGCGAATTCCAGCCCGTCGGGACGGGTGGTGAGCTTTGCCTCTCCCCCGCCGACGAAGGTAGCCCCCCACGAGACCGCGCAGCCGCAGCACCGCTCCTCGCCGACGACCGCGGCCACGGAGGGCTCGGGCAGGCCGTTCTGCATGGTGCACACCACCCCGTCCGGCGCGAGGCGGGGCAGCAGGAAATCGAGTATCTCGCCGTTATGGCGCTGCTTTGTCATCAAAAATATTATATCGTACGTCCCGCTCATCTCTTCAGGGAGCAGGGCGCTTACTTTTACGGTGAAATCTACCGTGCCCGTTATGTGCGCGCCGCGCTCTTTGAGCGCGGAAACGTGCCCGCGGTTGCGCGTTATAAGGTCGACGCGGCCGCCGTTTTTGGTCATGTATGCCCCGAGCACCGTGCCCATAGCCCCGGCGCCGTATATAGCCACTCTCATTGCAGCCTCCGTTTGATTTTTTTCGGGTAACACCATTTTACCACATCGCGCCCGCCATTGCAATACCGCGGCGCAAAACGCACGCATAACCTTGCGATTTGAGCGCATACTTATTTGCAAGGAGATATATCTATGATAGTTGCCAACTTTTTAGCTTATATCCTGTGCATAATCGGCGCGATCAACTGGGGCCTTTACGGCATATTCGACTTCAACCTCGTGAGCTGGATATTCCAAGGGCCGCGCACGGCAGGCTCGGTCACCGTATACGTGATAATAGCGATAGCCGCGCTCTGGCTGATAATTTCGCCCATAGTGAGCGGGCGCGGACTGCTGCTCTCTCACAGGGAGCACGACGAAAAGGCGCACAGGTAAGCGCAAAATATCCCGCGGAGCATTTCCGCGGGATATTTTGCGCTTTATGAGTTCCCGCCGCCGTTCAACCTTCTTTTGAGCTTGCTCTCGCTGTCGGCGGTGACACGCAGAAGAGCGGTGAGCTCAGATATGTTTTTTTCGCCGAGCACGTCGACGTATTCGTCGAAGTAACACTCCAAAAACGCATGCTTGTCGGCGAGGTGCCCGCCGCCCGAAGGCGTGAGCCGCACGAGCATCTTGCGCCTGTCGTCGTCGGCGACTTCCATCGCGATATACCCCTTGCCGCGCAGCGTGCGCAGGATGTTTGCCGTACGGGCGCGGCTGAGGTGCATCCGCTCGCTTATCTCGCCGGGCGTGAGCGTTTTTTCCGCCGACGCGATGCACTCGAGCAGCGCCGTTTCGCCCACGAGGAACTCGCGCAGGTAGAGCATTATATCCATACTGTACATTCGCCAAAGCTGCGCCATAAGTCCGTCGCGCAGGCTCTTTTTATCCATGACGTTCCTCCGTTTTTTTGCGCGGCCGGTCACTCGTTGGATTTGAGCGACTCGGCCATGTTTATTTTATAGAGCTTTATGAGCATGAAGGCATATACCGCCACCGCAAAGCCCAGCGTTATCAGAAACGCCCAAAGGAAGCTGAGCGGGGCTATCGCCTTGCCGAACATCATCCATACGCTGTTCACCCTGCCCACTATGAACATGTGCAGCAGCCAGCCGCCCAGAAGGCCGAACAACGCGCCCACGACGGTGAGGATGGAGCTCTCGCGGTAGATGTATCCCGCGACCTCCCACTTCGTGTAGCCCAGAACGCGCAGGGTGGCTATCTCCCTCCTCCTCTCGTCTATGTTTATGTTGGTGAGGTTATATAAAACTATCGCGGCGAGCGCGCCCGCGCTGACTACGAGTATGAGTATTATAAAGCCCATGGTGTCGCCGAGGGCGTCGAACGTGCGCATGGTCGTGTAAGTGAACTCCACGCCCGTTACCGAGGCATCGGTGAGCAGCTTTTCGGCATCGGCGTTCATCGCGTCCTCGTCGGTGCCGTAGCCTCGGGCTATGAGGTAGGTGTTGGCGGCAAGCTCCGCCTCCTCCCCCGCAGCCGAAAGCGCCGCGGCGAAATCGGCAGAACTCATGTATACCTGGCTGCCCGTATAGTATTCGCACACACCGCTCACTTTAAGCGCGAGCTCCGCGCCGCCGGAAGTGCGGTATATCACCTCGTCGCCCGCGGCAAGATCGTATACGACGGCGATGTTTTCGGGGATTATCACCCCTTCGGCGGATATGTCGAACCGTTCGCCCGATACCCTGTCGCGCAGGGTGACGAACCGCGCGAAACTTTCGCCGTCCTCCACGGCGTACATGTCGACGCTCTCGCGCGAGTCGCCTATCACGAGCCTGCCGCTCTCGCTGTATACGTCGATGTACGACTGTCCGTCCAGGGAGGAGATGTATTCGGAGAGAGCGCCGTCCTCCGCGCCCTGTCCCGCTTCGTGGCCTATTATCGTGTCGTAGAAGATTATGTCGCCGTACTGCAACTCTGTAACGGCGTCCACGCTGTCCTGAAGGCCGAAACCCGTGAGTATGAGCGCGGTGCAGCCCATTACCGAAATTATAGTGAGTATCATATTCCTCTTATAGCGGAATATGTTGCGTATGGTGGCCTTCCACTTGAACTTTATGCGCTTCCATACGGGGGTGCAGCGCTCCAAGAGTATGCGCTTGCCAGGCTTGGGGGCCTTGGGCTGCATGAGCACGGAAGGTTTTTCCTTTGTGGTGGCGCGGCAGGCTATGACCGTAACGAGTATTGTGACCGCGAGCGAGCCGAACACCACGGCGAGCGCCAGCCACCACGAGAACCCGAGATAGAGCTCGGGCAGGTAGTACATCGTGGCGTAGGCGTTCCAGAATATGTTGGGCATTATGGAGAAGCCCAGCAGTATCCCCACGACCAGCCCTATCAGGCAGGCGAGCACGCAATAGACGAGATATTTTGCCATTATGGCGCCCTCGCCGTAGCCGAGCGCCTTCAGCGTGCCTATCTGCATCCTGTCCTGCTCCACCATTCGCGTCATGGAAGTGAGCGCGACGAGCGCCGCAACCACTATGAAGAATATGGGGAACACGCCCGCTATGTCCTCCACCTTTTCGGCGTTCATGTCGAAGCTGACGTAACTCACGTTGGTGCTCGCCCTGTCCAAAACGTACCATTCGGCGTCGGCGGGCACGCTCCCCGCGAGGATGCTGCCCTCTATGGCCTCGTTCACCGCGGCGTTTATGCCGTTCCCCGTCTCTTCCAGAAAAGCCGCGCGGGAGAGCACGTAGTCCTTATAGTCGGCGTAAAAGCATTCGTATTCCTCCGCGCCTTCAACACGCACCCACAGGTCGGTATAGAGTATGGTCTCCTCGCGCACGGGGTCGCTGCCGAAAATGCTCATGTTCAGGGCATAAAAGGGCGTGGCCATGGTCTTGTGCAGGTCGTAGATGCTGTCGTCGGTGGCGGCATGCTCCGTCGTGCCGTCGTCGTTTTCCCTCTCCTCCACGGCATAGTTGCCGTACACGACCAGGTTCACCACGCCCGTCCCCACGGTGGTTATCTCGCGGGCGTCGCGGTAGTAGTAGTCGGGAGAGGACACTATGCCCGTGACGGTGAGCTCGGTCTGCGCGTATATGTCGCCGTAGGTGCTGTTGGAGGTGTCGAGCCCGTCGGCTATGGTTATCTTATCCCCCGCTTTCACTTCGGCAAAGTAGTTGTTGGAGCGTTCGGCGACCACTTCGCCCGCGGCGGAGGGCCAGGAGCCCTCGACGAGTTCGAGGCGGTTGATGCCGCCCCCTGAGCGATCGGCGCCCTTTACGGCGGAGAGATCGAGGCCTATGACGTTCACGGCGACGTCGTTGCCGCCGTTTATGCTCGCCGTCACGGAGCTGGTCACCACCGGCATGTAAGAGGAGACGACGGGCTCGCCGTCCTCGTCCTCCGTTTGAGCTATGGCGGCTATATCGCCCGAAGTGAGGCCGTAGGCCGCCTTTACGTCTATGTCGTAGGCCATGTTTTCTCTCAGATAATCCGACATGGACGTCTTCATGTCGGGCGTGGCCTGCGACACGCCTATCAGGAAGCCGACGCCGAGCGCGATTATCGCCATTATGGCGAGGAATCGGCCGAAGCTGTTTTTAAATTCTTTTACGATGTTTTTAGAGAATTTTTTCATATAAAAACCTGACCGGTCGGGATGCCGGAAAAAACGGCCCCGCCTTTACGCGGGCCGGGGCGGGCAAACGCGCGCCCGCGCGATCTTCAAGGGCCCGCCGCGGCGGGCGGCATTGCCGCATAAAACGTGAACACGGCCTTACGAAACTTATTTTAAGGCGGCAGGCGCGGCGCCTTTTAAGGCGGCAGGCGCGACGCCCCGCCCGTTTTACCACTCTATCTGTTCGACGGGCATGGGCTCCTTGTTGAGCTCCTCGCCCACGACGGTGCCGTTTTTGATGTGTATGACCCTGTCGGCCATCTGCGTTATCGCGGTGTTGTGCGTTATGACTATAACCGTCTTTTGGTTGTTGCGGCAGATATCGTGCAGCAGCTTCAATATGTTTTTGCCCGTTTCGTAGTCGAGCGCGCCCGTGGGCTCGTCGCACAGGAGCAGTTTGGGATTTTTTGCGATAGCGCGCGCGATCGACACCCTCTGCTACTCGCCGCCCGAGAGCTGTGCGGGAAAGTTCTTCATCCTGTCGGCAAGGCCGACCTCTTCGAGCGTCTTGGCGGCGTCGAGCGGGTCTTTGCATATCTCAGAAGCGATCTCCACGTTTTCGATGGCGGTGAGATTTTGTATAAGGTTGTAGAACTGAAAGACGAACCCGACGTCGTAACGGCGGTATTCGGTGAGTTTTTTCTCTTTGAAGTCGCTCACCTTTACGCCGTCGACCACTATCTCGCCCGAAGTCACGCTGTCCATGCCGCCGAGCATGTTCAAAACGGTGGTCTTGCCCGCGCCGGACGGCCCGACTATGACGCAGAATTCGCCCTTTTCTATGGCGAAACTTACGCCGTTTGCCGCCTTTATCACGTTGTTGCCCATAGTGTAGTACCTGCACACGTCAGTAAACCGAACGAAACTCATAACGCCTCCCGCGCATTGTCATGCAAAAATATTATTTGTCCGATAAAAATATGACAATAGTGTTAATTGTTTTTACCCTTTACATATTTTCAACTACATTATATGCCCGCGGCGGGAATATGTCAATACCCCGCCCGTTAAAATTTTGTGAAATATAGTTAACCGGACGGCCTTTATTCGGAACATATCGCGCGATGCCGATCCCGCTTTGCCCCTAACGGAAAGAACGCCGCCTGCAAACTTTTGCAGGCGGCGCTATTTCTATTGTTCGGCGACCGAAAGCATGAACTTTTGCCCGTTTTGAAAGTGCAAAAGGGCTTTTTCTCCGCTGCGGACGATCCGGCAGTCGAAAAGTTCGGCGACAGCGACGACTATCTCTTCCAAAAGACATTTTTCGTCGATTTTGTAAATATTTTCGCTTTGCATTTGATCCATAGTTTTTACGTTCCTCTTCGATTTGTATTCACGGCTGCCGCGCGCAGGCCTCCGTGTGACTATATTATAACTTCTGATTTCCGACATTGCAAGAAAAATGTCGCTTATCGGAAGAGAATAAATTGTAGAAAAAGGTCTGTTTTATGATTAATTTGTCGAAAGTTTCCGAAAGCTTGCAAGAGCTCATGAACGAACACGGCTTAAACCAGGGTTCGCTTGCCGAAAAACTGAATACGGGGCGCACAAAACTCTCCGATATCCTCAACGAAAAAAACGCGCCGAATTATGCCACTCTTATAAAACTTGTGGAATTTTTTAACTGTTCGGCAGACTTTTTGCTCGGTTTAAAAGATTACCCGTGCGAAGAAGTAGAATACAAACCCGTCGTCCCGTTCGGCGAAAGACTTAAAAACATTATGCAGGAAAGGCACATCGGACAGAGCACGCTCGTTAACGAAGCGGGCATATCGTGGAGTATCATCCACGGCTGGCTTAAAGGCAAGACCTCGCCGTCGATGGACAATCTCGTTAAAACGGCGGCATATTTCGACTGTTCGGTAGACGCCCTGCTCGGAAGGATATGAGCATTGCCGAAAAGGTCGGCATCCTCACGACGGGCGTACGCGCGATAAGGCCCCCGCCTTCGCTTTTCGGCGAAGGCGGGGGCCTTTATAAATGTTTTTACCGCGGCGTTGCGCAATGCGCACGGCTTGCGGCAGAGCGGCAGACCTTTACACATGCTTCAAAAAATAGTCCTGCGAGTCCGTCTTTTTGCCGTCCTCGCTCTCCAAGCGGGCATATGTGCCGTCGGGCAGCAGCCTGCGCGCGTTCACGTTATCGGCAAGCATCACCTGCAACATGTTATATATCTCGTTCTCTATGTCTTTATCGAGGACGGGCGTGGCGATCTCCACGCGGCGATCGGTGTTACGCGTCATGAGGTCGGCGGAGGAGATGTACATCACGCGCTCCTTGCCCTCGCCGAAGCAATATATGCGCGAATGCTCCAAAAACCTGCCGACTATACTTATTACGCTGATGTTTTCGGTCTTGCCCGACTTGCCGGGCAAAAAGCAGCATATGCCGCGGACTATGAGTTTTATCTCAACGCCCGCGCAGGAGGCCTCTATCAGCTTATCGATGATCACCCTGTCGGTAAGGCTGTTCATCTTGCCGATGAATATCCCCTTTTTGCCCGCCTTTGCCTTGGCTATTTCGCCGTCGAGGCACTCGAGTATCTTGCGTTTGAAGTATTTGGGCGCTATCTGCAGGCGGGAATATTCGCCGTCTACGTTGGAGATGGATACGTTGCGGAAGAATGCCGCGCCGTCCTCTCCTATCGCGCGGTCGGCAGTGATTATGTTGAGGTCGGTATATTGTTTGGCGGTGCTTTCGTTGTAGTTGCCCGTGCCGAGGTGGGTGATGTAGCTTATGCCGCCGTCCTCGCCCGAGAACACTATGGAGATTATTTTGGAGTGGACTTTATAATTTTCCATTCCGTAAATTATGTTGCAGCCGGCGTCGTGCAGCTGGCCCGCGAAGTAGAGGTTGTTCTCTTCGTCGAACCTGGCGCACAGCTCTATGACCACGGTGACGTCTATGCCGTTTTCGCTGGCGCGTTTGAGCGCCTCCACTATCCGCGAATGGTCGGCAAGGCGGTATATGGTTATCTTTATGGAGAGGCAGTCGCTCCGCTCCGCGCATTCGTTGAGCAGCCTTATCAGCGGCTCCATGCTCTCGAACGGATAGCGAAGGAGCACGTCCTTTTTTCTCACTTCCTCTATCATGGAGGCGGCCTTGGAGAGCCTTTCGGATATCTTCGGCTTGAAGGGCTGATAGGAGAGCTTTGCGGCAAGCTCCTTGTCTATCCGCCTCGGGAGGCCGAATAGGTATTTGAACGAGAAATTCGAGCGCACCTTGTATATGAGATTGCCGTCTATGCCGAGGGCCTCGGTGACGAATTTCATCAGGGATTTGCTCTCCCCGCACACCTCCAGCCTAATCGCGTTCTGCACGAGGCGGGTCTCTACCTGGCTCTTCATGTACTGCGAAAAGTCGTTGTTATACTCCATGTCGGCGTCTTCGACATAGGTCTCTATGTCGGCGTTGCGCGTCACCCTTATCATTATGGCGGATGTGGCCGTATACCCGGGGAAGGAGAGATAGCCGAGGTTGCGTATGACCTCCTCCATCGTTATAAAGCTGTACTTTTTGCCGCCCGAAAAACGATAGAGCGCGTCGAGCTTATCGGAAAATTCCATTACGCCTATCATGGTGTGGTCGTTCTTTTTCAGCTTATACAGCATATAGCAGCGCAGGTTTTCGAAGCGGAACAGCGGGTGCTTGGCGTCTATCACCATAGGCGAAAGCAGGGGCAGCACCTTGGCGTTGAACATTTTTTTGAGCTCGGCCTTTCTGCCCTCGGAGAGCTGAGAATAGGTGAGTATGTTGATGCCCGCTTCGGAGAGGTCGCGCTTCAGATGGGTGAACACGTGCTCGCGCATCTCGTAGAGGCGGGGAGTTTTTTCGGCTATGGCTTTTAGCTGCATGCCGAAAGTAAGTTTGGTTTTGTTGTCGCGGGCGTCGGGGCGCAGTTTGTCTTCGTTATACAGGCTGCCCATGCGCACCATAAAAAATTCGTCGAGATTGGACGTGAATATGGAGAGGAACTTGCCCCTCTCCAAAACGGGCGTGTCCTTGTCGGCAGCCTGCTCCAAAACGCGCAGATCGAACTTTATCCACGAAAACTCGCGGTTCATGTATACGCCCTTGATAAGTTTTACAGGTGTTTTATCGTTTGCCATGTTCCCTTGCCCGCGCGCCTTGCGCGCATTTCGTTTATCGTTCCGCGGCACGCCGCCGCGATCTACTTCCCCGAGGGGGAGCCTTCGCCGCCTTCATCGGCGGCAGCGGCCTTTTCTTCCTTCTTTTTGGAGGGGGCTTTGCCCGCCTTCTGCCTGAGCTTGATGTGCTCGGCAAGCTCTTCGACCGACTTGATCTCCTTTACCGGCCTTTCGGGGAAGAAGGGAGAGAGTTCTGCCTTTTCCTCGCCCGAGAGCACGAGCTTGAGATAGCCCTCCTTCACGCCGAAATCGCTTACCGCTATGCCCGTAAAGCCGAACCTTTTTAAAAGCTGGACGAGCGTTATGAGCGCGACCACTATAAAGTATATTTTTTCGGGTGCGTTTTTTATGAGCAGGTGCGACCTGTCGGGCGCCTGGATGAGCTTTTTGGCCAGCTTTTTGAGCTTTTCGAGCTCGATGACCATCTCATCGGAGACCTCTATGTCGTAATAGTCGCGGTATATCTCGTATATGGAGCGGTTGGTCGCGCCGACGAGCACGGCCGTGCCGCCCGCATACGACGACACGTCGGCCTTGGCGAGCTCCTTTTTTATGAATTTTTTTATTTTAGCGCACTCGCCCTCGTCGGGATACACGCTCTTGACGAATTTGCGCTGCAGCGTGAGCGCGCCGAAGTTGAGGCAGGTTATCCCTTCGCGCCCGCTCTCGGTGAGGTCGCACATCTCTATGCTGGCGCCGCCGATATCTATTATGACGGGCTTTTTCATGGAGCGGAATTTTTCGTTTGCGACGACGTCGCAATAGGCCTCGGTCTGGCCGTCTATCTGGTTGACGACCGCGCCGGTCTTGGCGCGTATCTCGGCGAACACCTCGTCGGCGTTATCGATGAAGCGCATCGCCGCCGTAGACACGACGTAGAGCTTTTCCACGCCGAGTTTTTTGCACTGGTCCTGGAACACCGCTATCTTGTCGCAGATCTTCTCCACGCCGTGCTCGGTGAGCCTGCCGCCCTCCGTAAAGCTGTGCGCGGAGAGGCTCTCCCTGTACTTATAGGCGGGACGCGAACCGTCCTTTCCGCATACGAACATGGAAAGGCTCGTAGAGCTGATATCTATTACTGCATACATCCTTTTTTTCCTCCGTATATGCTCACAGATTTTTATGTTTCGGGCACCGTAAAAATTTCGTTGATCTCAAATGAAGCTCAGTCGCCGAAATATATGCCCATGTCTTTGGCGAGCAGCACGGTCTGCCCGTCGGCCGCCACGCGCTTGGTCTTCCCCGCTATATCCACGAGCATGTTGAAACCGAGCTTGCCGCCGCGCACGCACACCGTCACGCCGAACCTGCCCACCTTGGCGAGATGCGCGCCGAAGGCGCCTATCTCGGTGGAGACGAACTTGTCGTAGGCGCACGGCTCGCCGCCGCGCTGGATATGCCCGAGCACCGTGGCGCGGCACTGTATGCCCGTAGCCTGCGAGACGGAGGCTGCCAGCCTCTCCGCCGCGGTGGCCGTGCCGAAGCCGGCGAAATAGTCCTTGCGTTCCTTTTTGCTCATCGCCGCCTCGCGCGAGCTGAGGACGCCCTCCGCCACGGCGACTATGACCGAGCGCGACGACTGCTTTTTGTCCTTTATGAACCGTGCGAGCTTTTCTTCGTCGTAGGCGATCTCGGGGATGAGTATGACGTCGGCGCCCGAGGCGAGCCCCGCATACAGCGTGAGCCAGCCCACCTTGTTGCCCATCACCTCCACGAAGAACACGCGGGAGTGGCTGTCGGCAGTGGTGCGTATGCGCCTTATCGCGTCGGCGGCTATGTCCACCGCCGTATGGAAACCGAAAGTTATGTCGGTGCCGTAGATGTCGTTATCGATGGTCTTGGGCAACCCGATGACGTTGCACCCCTCTACCGAGAGGAGGGACGCCGTTTTATGGGTCCCCGCCCCGCCGAGGGTGACAAGGCAGTCGAGCTTGAGCTTTTTGTAATTTTCGACCATCGTCTGCAGCTTTGTGGGGCCGTCGCCCTCCTTCACCGTCATCAGCTTGTACGGCTGGCGGGAGCTGCCGAGTATCGTGCCGCCGAGGTCGAGGATGTTTTCCACGTCGGCGGGAGAGAGCACTTTGTAGTTGCGGTCCATGAGCCCGGCATAGCCGTCGTAAAACCCGTAGATCTCGACGCCCTCGATAACGTTGAAGGCGCACTTGCAAAAACCGCGCAAGACCGCATTGAGCCCGGGGCAGTCGCCCCCGCTCGTAAGTATGCCTATCCTCATATCCTTTTCTCTCCGTGCGCCGCACGGCGCGGACGCACAAAAATTTTGTCTGCACCTATTATAGCACATTTTTTTTATTTGTGGAGACAAAAAAGCAAAATTTGCCCGTTTAATTGTAAAAAAGTTGTAAAAAAAACGCCGACGCGGGAATAAGTCGCCCGCAGCGGCATTTTTTATGCAAATATAACTTGACATGCGCCGCGCCGCCGCAAAAAAACGCGGCGCCGCCCGCACCGAGCGGGCGGCGGCAAAACGCAAAATTTTGTTTTCACTTCACAGCCCGACCTCTTCGAGCGAGCCGCCGCGGTAGCGCACCAGCGACCGCACGCCCAGCTTTTTAAGCTCCGCGCAGGTCTCGCCGAACATAAAGCCGAGCGCCGCCCTTTCGTGAGCGTCGGAGGCGAGCATGAAGCGGCAGCCGAGGGCGTTGAGTTCGCGCAGCAACCACGCCGAAGGATACATGCCGCCCTCGCCGCGGAACAGCCTGCCGAGGTTCACCTCCACCACGGCGCCCGGCGGCAGCGCCTCGGCAGCAGAGAGGGCCGCTCTCTTGTAGCGCGCGCCGCCCTCGTCGAAGAAGGCAGCCCCCGCGTTGAAGCGGGTTATAAGGTCGAAGTGCCCGTAAATATCGGGGCGCACGGTGCGGGCGAGTTCCGCCTCTTCGGCAAAATACCTCTCCGCGGCGGCGTACGCGTCGCCCGCGAACGCCTCTTCGATCAGTTTTTTGAAGTCGCCCGCCGAGCAATCGACGGGAAAGTACGCGTCCCCTTCTTTGATATAGTGCACGGAGCCTATCACAAAATCGCACTCCGCGGGCCGTTCGCCGTACAGGTCGAGCTCCACCCCGTTGAGAAGGGTTATGTCGCCGGAATACTTCGCCTTGAGCCGCCCGTATTCGCGCATGTACGCGGCATGGTCGCGCAGGCAGTAGGACGTATCGAACGGGGTGTAGGAATGGAAGGAAAACCCGAGCGTGTCGAACCCGGCGGCGAGCGCCGCCAGGACCATGTCTTCCATTGCGTCTTTTCCGTCGCAGAACGCGGTATGCGTGTGCACGTTCGATCTTATCAAAGGCATCGTTCCACCCGTCGAGTTTTGCCCTTTTAAAGCGGGCATATTTTAAAATTTTCCGCCGCGCGGCAACGCCGGGCGCGCGGACGTCACTGCATCTTTTCCTGCTTTACCTTTTTGTCCACCACGTGGCGGGAGGCGAGCTGCGCCTTTATGTCGTTCGGCGTTATGCCGTATTCGGCCATGAGCACGAACACATGGTAGGTGAGGTCGGCTATCTCGAATATGGTTTCGGCCTCGTCGCCGCCCTTGGCGGCGATGATGACTTCGGTGCACTCCTCCCCCACCTTTTTTAAAATTTTATCCATGCCCTTTTCAAACAGGTAGGAGGTGTACGAGCCCTCCTTGGGGGAGTCTTTCCTGCCCTTTATAAGTTCATACAGCTCGTCGAGCGTAAAATCGCCCAGCTCCTCGTTGCGGAAAACGGCGTTGGTAAAACAGCTGTCGGTGCCGAGATGGCAGGCGGGGCCGTCCTTTGCGACCTCTATTACCAGGCTGTCCATGTCGCAGTCGGCGGTGATGGACACTATGTGCTGAAAATTGCCCGAAGTTTCGCCCTTGAGCCACAATTGTTTGCGCGAGCGCGAATAGAAGCAGGTGAGCTTGCGCTTCATGCTTATTTCCAGGCTCTCCCTGTTCATGTATGCCACGGTGAGCACCTTTTTGGAATACACGTCCTGCACCACCGCGGGGATGAGCCCGTCTTTATCGAACACCAGTTTATCCGGATCCAAAAGTTTCATATATCCTCCTTTAAAGACATGCCGCGGCTGCCGTATATGCCGCGGGCACCGTTTTTATATGCGCACGTGTACGCCGTTTTGCGAAAGATAGCACTTCAGATCGCCTATGTCTATCTCTCCGAAATGGAATACGGAGGCGGCGAGCCCGGCGTCCGCCTGAGGCACTTCGTCGAACAGCGTTAAAAAGTGCTCTTTTTTGCCCGCGCCGCCGCTTGCGATGACGGGTATGGTGAGTTTTTTGCACACCTTTTGCAGCATCTCGCAGTCGAAGCCGTCTTTGACGCCGTCGGTATCTATGCTGTTGAGCACGAGCTCGCCCGCGCCCTCTTCCTGCCCGCGGTACGCCCACTCCTCGGCGGGTATGCCCGTATTCCTGCGCCCGCCGTGAGAAAACACCACGAACCTGCCGTCCACCCTCTTTACGTCCATGGAGAGCACCACGCACTGATCGCCGTAGCGCCGCGCCGCGCGCCCTATGAGCGACGGGTCGGCTATGGCGCCCGTGTTCACGCTCACCTTGTCGGCCCCGCACTTCAAAACGCGGTCGAAATCTTCGAGCGTGTTTATGCCGCCGCCCACGGTGAGCGGGATGAATATGCGGGAAGCCACCTCTTTTAAAGTATCGGCAAACAACGCCCTGCCCTCGGCGGAGGCGGTTATGTCGTAGAACACCAGCTCGTCCGCGCCCGAAAGGTTATAGCGCGCGGCAAGGGCGACGGGGCTCTCCACTTCGCGGATGCCCTCGAAATTTTTTCCCTTTACCACCATGCCGTCCCTTACGTCGAGGCAGGGGATTATCCTCTTAGCCAGCATCGCGCACCGCCCTTACGGCCTGCGAGAGGTCTATGGCGCCGTCGTATATCGCCTTGCCGAGGATGGCGCCGCCCGCGCCCATGTGTTTGAGTTTTATGAGTTCGGATATGTGCGTTATCCCGCCCGAAGCTACTACGTTTACGCCCGGACACTCCGAAACAAGGCGCTCGTAAGCGGCGAGATTGGCGCCCGTGAGCGTGCCGTCGCGCGAGATGTCGGTAAAAATTATCGTGCGCACGCCGCTCTCTTTGAGCTTGCGGCAAAATTCGAAGGCGTCGGTATCGGTTATCTTTTTCCAGCCCTCAACCGCCACCTTGCCGCCCACGGCGTCCACTCCCACGGCCACGCCGTCGCCGAAAAACTTTACGGCGTCGGTCACGAGCGTAAAATTTTCGACCGCCGCGGAACCGAGGATCACCCTGCCCGCGCCGGCGTTGAGGTACTGCTCTATGCGGGTGAGCGAACGCACGCCGCCGCCCACTTCGGCAAAAAAGCCGCCCTCCGAGATTATTTGCTTTATCACGTCGGAATTGACGGGCGCGCCCTCGCGCGCGCCGTCGAGGTCGACGATGTGCAGGCATTCGGCGCCCGCCTCTTTGAACGCGCGCGCCACTTCCGCGGGCGCGCGGGAATATATCTTTTCTCTGTCGAAGTCGCCCTTGAAAAGGCGCACGGCGTTGCCGCCGCGGATATCGATAGCGGGAAACAGCTGCATTTTGAATACTCCCTTTGACTTTTGGATCTCTCTTCCGTGCATGCGCGAAAACTCCGCGCCGCTACGGCTTACGCCATCTCCGAAAAGGCGCGGAGGATCTTCAGCCCCGCCGCACCGCTCTTTTCGGGATGATACTGCGTGCCGAACACGTTGCCGCGCTCCGCCGAAGCGGTGAGCTCCGCCCCGCCGTACGAGCAGGTCGCGCTCACATATCCGCCGCAACCCTGCGCCGAATAGGAGTGCACGAAATACACGTACTCTCCGTCGGAGACATATTTGTAGAGCGGCGAATGCCCGCGCATGTCAAGGGCGTTCCAGCCCATGTGCGGCACCTTGAGCGCGCCCGTAAGGGGCGCGATGGAGCGCACCTCGCCGGGGATGAGCCCCAGCCCCTCGTGCTCGCCGTATTCGAAGCTCCTTTCGAACAGCATCTGCATGCCGAGGCAGATGCCGAGCAGCGGCTTGCCGTCCGCCGCCTCCTCCTTTATCACCCGGGCCAGCCCGCCGCGCCGCAGTTTGGCAAAGGCGTCGGCAAAGGCGCCCACGCCGGGCAATATTATCGCCGAGCTGTCCCTTATGGTCCTTTCGTCGGAGGTGACCACGCTCTCCGCGCCGATATATTTGAGCGACGCCGCCAGCGAAAAGAGGTTACCGACGCCGTAATCTATGACGGCTATCATAGCACGCCCTTTGTGGTGGGCAGCCTGTCCGCCCTGCCCGGGTCTATCCCGACGGCCTGCGCCATCACCTTGGCAAAGGCCTTGAACACGCCCTCCGCCACATGGTGGTTGTTTTCGCCGTACAGCTTTTTTACGTGCAGCGACATGGGGCAGGCGCGGGTGAACGCGAGGAAGAATTCCTTGAACAGCTCGCAGTCGAAGTCGCCCAGCCGATATTCGTCGGGGAAGGAGACGTCGAAGTTGAGCGAGCTACGGCCGCTGAGGTCGGCGGCGCAGAGGATGAGCGCCTCGTCCATGGGCAGCGCCGCCCAGCCGTAACGGCGTATGCCGCGCTTATCGCCCAGCGCCTCCGAAAACGCGGCGCCGAGCGCGATGCCGCAGTCCTCGGCGGAATGGTGGAAATCCACGTCCACGTCGCCGCGGCACTCCAGCTCGATGTCGAAGCCGCCGTGACGGGCAAACTGCTCGAGCATGTGGTCAAAAAAGCCGTTGCCCGTATTTATCTCATACCGCCCCTCCCCGTCGAGAGCGAGCGATATCCTTATATCCGTTTCGTTGGTCTTTCTTTCGATACGGGCGCTTCTCATCCCGTCACCTCCTTGAGCACGGCGCGCACGGCGCCGAGAAATTGCTCCATCTGCCCGCGCGAACCTATGCTCACGCGGATGTAATCTTTTATGCGCTCGTCGGAAAAGTGGCGGACGAGCACGCCGCGCGCTTTGAGCGCGAGATACAGGTCGCCGCCGCCCGCCGCCGCGTGCCGAGCGAGCAAAAAATTCGCCGCGGAGGGGAGCACGGCAAACCCCATGCCCCTAAGTTCGGCCGCGGTATATTCGCGCACCTCCGCCGTTTTGCGGGTACACTCTTCAAAATATGCTCTGTCGCGCAGGCTCGCCTCGGCGGCGAACATGCTCATGCGGTTAACGTTGTACGGATTGAAGGAGGCGCGCACGGCCTCGAGCTCGGATACGAGCTCCTCGCAGGCAAAGGCGAAACCGACGCGCGCGCCTGCCAGCGAACGCGACTTCGACATGGTCTGCACGACGATGAGGTTGCCGTACTTTTTTATGAGCGGCACGCACGATTCCCCGCCGAAATCGATGTATGCCTCGTCCACGACGACGAGCCTGCCTTCGTTTTGCGCTATCAGCTCCTCCACCTTTTCTTCGGGAAGGCATATGCCCGTCTGCGCGTTGGGGTTGGCTATGCATACGGGGCAGGCGAGCGCCGCGTAATCGGACACGTCCAGGGAAAAATCTTCTTTAAGGGGCACCGTGCGGTACTCTATGCCCAGAAGCGAGCACAGCACGGGATAAAAGCCGTAGGTTATGTCGGGAAAGGCGACGCCCTTGTCGGTGAGGAAGGCGCGGAATATGTGCGCGAGGTTTTCGTCCGAGCCGTTGCCCGCCATGACGTTTGCGGGGGACAGCCCGTAAAACTCCGCCGCGGCGCGCTTCAAGGGCGCGCACGTCGGGTCGGAATAAAGGTTGAGCTCCCAGGCCTGCGCCGCGGCGGCGCGCACGGCGCCGGGCGCGGGAGAGTACGGGCTCTCGTTGGTGTTGAGTTTTACATACTTCCTGTCCTGCGGCTGCTCGCCGGGGACGTACGGCGCGAGCCGCGCCAGGTCTTTGCTCAAAAAAATGCTCATATCCGTAGATCCTTCCGCACATATGCCGCGGCCGCGGCATGCCAGCGCGGAAATTCACTCTGTTTTTTTCTTCGCCGCGGCGACGCGCACCTTCACGGAATTCGCGTGACCGCAGAGGCCCTCGCTCTCGGCAAACGCGGTAACCGTATTTGCCGCTTTGAGGAGCTCGCCCTCCGTATAGCGGATATAGGAAGATTTTTTAACGAAATCGTCCACCGAGAGGGGAGAGGAGAACTTTGCCGCTCCGTTCGTAGGGAGCGTGTGATTGGGGCCGGCGTAATAGTCGCCCAGCGCCTCAGGCGTGAACCTGCCGAGGAATATCGAGCCCGCGTTTTTCACCTTGCCGAGATACCGCATGGGCTCGTCCACGCATATCTCGAGGTGCTCCGGCGCGATGGCGTTGGCTATGTCCACCGCCTCGTCGATGCTGCCGCACACTATTATCTTACCGTTGTTTTTTATGGACGCCTCCGCTATCTCGCGGCGGGGCATGCCGGAAAGCTGCCGCTCTATCTCCGCCCCGACGGAGAGGGCGAGCTCTTCGCTGTCCGTTACGAGCACCGCCGAGGCCAGCTTGTCGTGCTCGGCCTGCGACAAAAGGTCGGCCGCGACGAAAACGGGGTCGGACTTGCCGTCGGCTATCACCAGTATCTCCGAAGGGCCGGCTATCATGTCCACGTTGACAATGCCGTACACCAGCTTTTTGGCGAGCGCCACGAATATGTTGCCGGGGCCGACTATCACGTCGGCCTTGGGTATGCTCTCGGTGCCGTAGGCGAGCGCGGCTATCGCCTGCGCCCCGCCGACTTTGAAAATGCGGTCGGCTCCCGCCACCTTCGCCGCATACAGTATCTCCGGCCTGACCTTTCCGTCGGCCTTCACGGGGGTGGTCATTATTATCTTGCCCACTCCCGCTATCTTTGCGGGGATGACGTCCATGAGAACGGTGGAGGGATAGCTTGCCGTGCCGCCCGGCACGTATACGCCCGCCACGGCGACGGGGGTGTATTTCTGGCCGAGGACGACTCCCCCCTCCTTTTGTATCTCGAACCCGCTCTTGCGCTGTTTTTCGTGGAAAAAGGCGATGTTTTCGGCCGAGGCGCGCACCACCGCCTTGAAGTCTTCCGAAAGGGCGCCTTCGGCCTCTTCCATCTCCTCCGCCGTGACCTCCAACGAATCTCCGCAGAACCCGTCGAACTTGCGCGCATACCCGCGCAGGGCCTCGTCGCCGCGGGCGGCGACGTCCTTTAAAATATCCTTTACCACGGCCTCGTATTCACCGTAGTCGTCTATCTTGCGCGGCAGTATGTCGGCAACGCTGTAATTTTTATAGATTTTTATCATCGGGCAACTCCTTTTTAAGCCTTTCGACGCAGGCGTCTATCTCGTCGCGCTTGAATTTGTAGCGCGCCTTGTTGGCGATAAGCCGCGCGCTGATGGGGAATATCTCCTCCAGCACCGACATGTCGTTCTCCTTTAAAGTGGTGCCCGTTTCGACTATATCGACGATGACGGCCGAAAGGCCCAAAATGGGCGCGAGCTCTATGGAGCCGTACAGCTTTATCACCTCTATGTCCCTGTTCTTCGACGAAAAATAGCGCTCGGCAACGTGCGGGAACTTGGTGGCCACGCGCAGCGGGCGGGAGGCGTCCTCCCTGAAATCGTTGACCGAGGCGACGCACATGCGGCACCTGCCGACGTTGAGGTCGAGCAGTTCGTACACGTCGGCGCCGCTCTCCGTAAGGATGTCTTTGCCGGCAACGCCTATATCGGCGACGCCGTGCTCCACATACACAGTGACGTCGGTGGGTTTTACCCAAAAATAGCTGACCCCGCTCTTCTCGTCGGTGAACACGAGCTTGCGCGTATCCTTTAAAAGTTCCTCGCACGAGTAGCCCGCACGGTGGAGCATGTTATAAACCTTTTCGCCGAGCCTACCCTTCGGCAATGCCACGTTAAGCATATATCATCTTCCTGTCGATCGGTTATGTTTGCAAAAATACGATAAATCGAATGGTTTTATTTATGGTATCAGATCTTTATTGTCTCTTTGAACCGCTTACCCTCGGGCACGAACGGCGCGGCGAACGCCGTTTTCCCTTCGGCGGCCAGCCCGCTCACCCTGCCGAGCACGTCGCGCGGGGGCGTGCCCTCTTCATAGAGGACGAGGCAGTCGGCGTCGTACATCTTCTTCCCGCCGAAATACAGGCCGAGTTCGTCGGGATAGAGGGCAAAGCCCGCCCCTCCGCTGCCCGCGCCGAACTTTTTTACGAGATTGTCGTACCTGCCGCCCGAGAGCACCGCGCGGGGGAAATTTTCGATATAACCCTGGAATATCACGCCGTTGTAATAGGCGGGGTCGTTTATCAGCGAAAAATCCACTTCGAACGCGCACCTGTCCTCGCCGAGGGCGGCGAGCAGCTGCTCGAGCTCGTCGGCGGCGCTCCTGCACTTTGCGCTCGCGGGGAAGAGGGCGCGCAGGGCGTCGAGCTTGTTTTTGTTGCCTCCGCCCGCGGAGAGCAGCCTGCGCAGTTTTGCGGCGGCCTCCGCGCCCATCCCGCACGACTCGCACACGGCGGCCATGTCGTGCAGGTTGCGCGAACGCACGCAGGCGATGACTTCCTCCGGCATGGCGCGCATGCCGAAACTCTCCGCCATCCCTTCGAGCGCGCCCATGTGCGAAATATCCATCATGTAGCTGCCGCCGACGGCCGCAAGGCTCTTACCCGCAAGGTAGAGCACCTCCAGCCCGGCATAGCCGTCGAGCTCGCCCACGCACTCCAGGCCTATCTGGTTTATCTCTCTGAACTGCCCGCCGGGGCGGTCGGTGCGGTAGACGCTCTCGCGGTAATACACCTTGCGCACGCGCTCCTTGAGGCCCTTGCAGTTTTTTACTATGGACAAAGTGACGTCGGGCTTGAGGGCGAGCAGCCGCCCGTCGCTCCCGCCGAAAGTTATTATGTCGCGGCTCTTTAAAAAATTGAGGTTGTCGGAATAGAGCGAATATTCCTCGAACCGCCTCATCCGAAAGCGGGAATAGCCGAAATTTTCATACAGCCCCGCGAGGCTGAGATACAGCCTCTCTTCACCGCTCGATATGCGCTCAGCCATCGTTCTCCTCCCCGGGATATTTTCCGAGCACCTCTCTATAGCCCCCGCTGCCGTGCTGCAGGCAGCGCGACACGCGCGAGAGCGTGGCCGAAGAGATATCGGTTATCTCTATTATCTTGTTGTATGTATACCCCCTGAGCAGGAGCTTGGCGCAGAGCAGCCGCTGCGAGAGCTGCTCCACCTCCGTATAGGTGCACAGGTCGGCGAGCAGCTTTTCGAAATCGTCGGCCGAATCTATGCCGGCGAACAGCTCGTACAAGTCGCGCCTCGCCTTCTCCCTGTCGAATTTTTCGTTTTGATTTTCGGTCATACATCCATCCTTTCCGGGCGCCGCCCGTGCGGCGCGACGTGCGTTACGGATATATTTTACTTTCATACTTTAAATTTGTAAAGCGTTTTGCCGCAAAATAACCGTAAAATTTTTATCCGCGCCGCAAAAGCGCATAAAAAAGCCCCGCGCGCGGCGCGGGGCGAAAGGGCGGGCCGCCCCGCGCTACATCATGGGCGCGAATATCTGCAACAACGCGATGAGCAGCGAGCGGAAAAATCCCCTGCGCTCGCGCACGTAGCGCCGCTGCGCGCACTCGGGGAAGGTAGCGGCGAAATCGTCGGAAAGCCCGCGCATGACGGCCGCGTCGTCGGTGTAGAGCGCGTTTTCGTGCTGCTGGAAAAAGGAGCGCAGATCGAAGTTTGCAGAGCCTATCACGGCGCAGTTTTCGGTGAGCACCGATTTGGTGTGCACGAAGGCGTCGGACATGGTGTATACCTTTACGCCGCTTTCGATGAGCTTGTCGGCATTGTCGAGCGAGATGAGGTACACATACTTTTTATCGGGCACGCCGGGCAGGACTATGCGCACGTCCACCCCCTCGCGCGCCTTCCCCGCGAGCATGGAAGCTATCGTCTCGTCGGGAACGAAGTAGGGCGTCATTATATACAGCTTTTCGTTGGCGCGCGATATGACGCCAGCGTACACGTCCCGCACGACGGGATCGCGGTATTCCAGCCCCGCCGCAAACGGCAAAAACACGCCTTCGCCCCGCTCAGGGGCCCCCGCATTCAAAAACGGCGCGTAATCGAACTTCTTTTTGGTCACGAATTCCCACTGGCGCAGGAACATGAGCGTGAAGCCCTGAACGGCTTCGCCGTCTATACGCACGCCGTTGTCCTTCCAATAGCCGTACATGCGCTTTTCGTTCACGTACTCGTCGGCGATGTTTATGCCGCCCGTGTATGCCGTGACGCCGTCCACCACCGTTATCTTGCGGTGGTCGCGGTAATTCATGCCTATCTTGTACAGCGGCACCAGCCTGTTGAAGGCATATATCTGTATGCCCGAAGCGCGTATCTGCTTTTTGAGCTCGTGCGACATGCGCCCGCTCGAACCCATGTCGTCGTAGATGATGCGCACGTCCACCCCCTCCGCGGCACGCTCTTTGAGGACGTCGAACAGGCGGGCGAACAGCGCGCCTTCGGCGACGGTGAAATACTCTATGAATATGAATTTTTTTGCCGAGGCGCACGCGACGAGCATGTCGTCGAACGCCTGCGCGCCCGAAGGGAAATATTTCGCGCGGGTATTTTTATACGGCACATAGCCCGTGACGTTTTTGATGTACGCCCCCGCGCGGGCGGTGCCTTCGGCGACGTCACAAAGCGGGCAGCCCGAAACGAGCCCCTGCGAGGAGGCGAGCACGTCGGCATACCGCTTGCGCGAGCCGCGGAAGAATATGTTTTCGTCCGAAAGGAAATATATGAGGAACCCGACGGGGAAGAGCACGAGCACGAGCATTATCCACACCGCCTTGGAGCGGCCGTTTTTGGACGAGCCGAGTATATACAGGCAGGTGAGGATGTCCAGCACCACCGAAAATACCATATAGCTCTTGAACGCCACCACTATCGTCAGATGCAGGACGGCAAGTATGCACAGTTGCAGCAGCGCCACGAACAGGATTAGCATGCCCTTCAGCTTGCCCATGCCCTTGCGCTCCGTCTTTATGCGCACTATGTCGCCTTCGGGCGAGCGGAGCATGAGCGCGCTGTTGCGCTGCCGCCTGAGAGTACCGTTTTCAATCTTCACGATGCACCCCCGTTATGTCTGCCGCCTCTTTGAGTATTGTGCCGGCATTCTCCCTCAATACTGCGGATATCGCGCCGTAGCGCTCGCTGTCGCGCCGGTACAGCAGGCGGCACAGGCAGGCGGCGACGACGAAAAACGCCGCGCCCCCGACGATGAGGGCTATGCCGCCCCACAAAAACACGGACGACTGCGCCGAGGCCGTTTGTACGGCCCCGAACACGACGAGCGCCAGCCCTGCGAGCGACAGGAGCACCGCGAGCACGACCGCCCTGGCAAAGGCCCTGCGGCGGGCGCGCGACATGAAATTGAGCGCCACCTCGTAGCGCACCTGCAAAAGCTGGAGCCTGTCTTTGCCCGCAATGGCGTGCGGGCGGGTGAAATCCATGTGCACTATGTCGCGGTAACTGCCGTCGGCGCACTCCTTACTGAGCCGCCAACCGAACATCCCGTAGGCGCGCTTTATCTCTTCGGCAGCCTCGGCCTTTACCGCCACGGCAAGCTCGTCGTCTTTAAAAAATTCTTCCGCCATACCTTTTCTCCCGTCCCGCGCGGGAACGCGCGCTGACCGTTTTGCGCCCAAACAAATTGCGCAGGCGCCTTACGAAAACCGCTTTAAAAATTTTTGGAACCTTGCCATGTTCACGCCCACGGCAACGGCGAGCCCGACGGCCGCGGCGGCCAGAACGCCCGCAACGCACCAGAATACGGCGGGATTTGCCGAAAGCAGCCCCGCCGAGCGGCCTATGGCCGCGAACAGCACGAGCGCCGCCACGCATACGCTGCACGCGGTTATGAGCGCCCTCACCACTTTATTTTTGTGCACTATGTATTTTTTTATCAACCCGGCGTACTCCGCCTCCCTCCCCTCGGGGATGCCCGCCCTGTCGAGCCGGGAAATCTCCCTGTAAGTCATGCTCTCTCCCGCGGCACGCCGCGGCAAAACGGGCGGCATGCCGTCTTTCGGTATTTTATGGCCATACCATAGATTTTATATAATTTTATATAAACGCAGCGGAAATGTCAACGCCGCGCGCAAGATTTAAGCGCGCGGCGCGATAAACTTATTTATATCGCGGCCCGACTGCCGCCCCGAAACGGGCGGAGCGCCGCCGTTCAGGGACGCACGGCTATCTTCATCACGCCGTCCGCGCCGCTCTCGAACAGCTCGTATGCGGCGGCTATGTCTTTGAGCGCGAAGGTATGCGTTATTACGGGCGAGGCGTCTATCTTGCCGGAGGCGATGAGTTTGAGTATCTCGGCGCAATCGCAGCCGTCGACGCCGCCCGTTTTGAAAATGAGGTTCTTGCCGTACATGTCGGGCAACGGCAACACCTGAGGCTGCTCGTACATGGCGGCTATAACGACTACCGCGTTGGGACGGGCATACTTCCACGCCATTTCGAAAGTTTCGGCATTGCCGCCGCATTCGAGCACCCTGTCGGCGCCGCCGCGGGGCAGCGTAGACGCGACCGCGCCCAGCTGCGCGGGGCTCACGCACTCGGCCTCGGGCAGCAGCCGCTTTGCAAAAGCGCGCCGCCACGCGTCTTTTTCGCAGACTATCATGCGGGAGGGGTTTTTGAGGCGCGCGCACATAGCGGCGCACAGCCCCACCGGCCCCGCGCCTATTATCAGCACGGCGTCGCCCTCCTCCGCCTCGGCTATTTTTACCGCCCAGTAACCCGTAGCGAGGATGTCGCCGACGAACAGGGCGCACTCGTCGCTCACGCCGTCGGGTATCTTTGTGAGCCCGGTATCGGCGAAAGGCACGCGGACGTATTCGGCCTGCCCGCCGTCTATGCGGCATCCGAGCGCCCAACCGCCGTTTTTATCGGCGCAGTTGTTCACATACCCGCGCCGGCAGAACCAGCACTCGCCGCAGTAAGTTTCCACGTTGACGCACACCCTGTCGCCGGGGCGGACGTTTTTTACGCCGCTGCCGACCTCTTCCGCCACGCCGACGAGCTCATGCCCGACGGTCACGCCCTCCGCGGCGCGCGGCACAAAGCCGCGCTTTATATGCAGGTCGCTCGTGCATATGCTCGCGAGAGTCACCTTAACCACCGCATCGCGCGGGCCGCAGATCTCGGGCACGGGCTTTTCCCTCAGTTCGAACCTTCCCTTTGAAATATATGTATATGCAAGCATTTTCCCCTCCGTCGGGCAGTTATCTTGCCCGCCCTCCATTATAAACCTTTTCCCTCGATTTTGCAACGCCAGAGGCAGGCATTTATAAGCGCCGGCAGTCCGCGCCCGTGCAGAGCGGCGGGCGAGCCGCCCGGGCGCCGCCCATTTTTTATTGCCATCCGCGCAAACCGCCGCGCAGGCATAAGACCGCCCGATATAGCCGTAACGGCAATATGCCCCGCGCAAATCCCCGCCGACGCGCCGCCTAAACTTCCCGCGCCTCATTTTGCCGCGGCGCTTACAAAAAAATATAAAAACTTGGCGTTTGCCACATAAAAACGCTTGTAATTTTACATTTTGTTTTATATAATAGTTAAGCGTTGAAAAAGTCGCGCCGACGGTCCGAAGCCGCGAAAGCGCCGCTTTTTTGCGCTTGACTTAATATTGGGGCGTCGCCAAGCGGTAAGGCAACGGACTCTGACTCCGTCATTCGGGTGTTCAAATCACTTCGCCCCAGCCAAGTTAGACTCAGTTGAACACCTTGTAAAAAGGGGTGTCTGCTGGGTCTTTTTTTATGTAAAAAGCGAGAAAATCTCTGAATTTTTTGCCGTTTCGTGCAGGGATTGTGGCACAGCGTTCGCGGAAGTAAACGGGAAAAATTATCGCTGAAAATATGAATATCTCTTATCAGGAAAGCCGAGTAGGTCGTATTGACCTGCTCGGCTTTTGTGCGTTATAAAGGGTTTCATTACTCAAAAGCAATAATTTTTCTTGATCGCGTTGACTTCCGAAACAAGAGAAAAAAGGGACAGCATCTGAACTCCCTC
>CALVQA010000033.1 GCA_944354725.1 uncultured Clostridia bacterium | reverse complement strand
TAAAAAAAGTCGTCCTCTATGACGACCGAATACAAATCTATTACAACTATACGGATAGAAAGACGCAAAAGCAAACCGAAGGGTCTGACGGCGATGAAGCCGATCAGGCCTTTTGCTTTTATGACGGGGATAAGATATTCTCGCTGACAAATTATAAATTGCGTAGCAATCCGCACGAGTTGACTTTACGAGTTTCGCTATATATCTGACTTTTGATGCTACAAGCTATCTGTGCGCTTACGCTGGTTTTTACGAAAAACTACTCCCATTACCCCTCAAAAATGTTCAACTGAGGCACAAGTCTTGCAGCCATCTCGTCGCAGATAAAGCGACACATTAAAGCAGGTTTTGCATCGCAAAACCTGCTTTTTTTTGCGCTTTTTTGCTCCTCTTCCCGAAAAGCAACTGCGTCTTTTTGCGGGAGCTATTTTTTTGAATTTCAGCCAAAGACAGCTGAAATTGCACTGTCTTTAGCGCAAGAACAGGCAGAAAATAGGGCAACAGGCAGCTCCCGTCAGGGCGCGCGGATAAAAACTTACGCTCCGTGCGGTGCGGCAAGCGCCCTCTTCAACCAAAGCAGAGAGCGCTCCGCCTCCGCCTTTAAAAGGGGGGCCACGGCGCCGTAATCGATGTCCTGCCGCCGCCCGAAATAGTCCGCCGCCTGCGAAATGTCGTCGACGGCGAACCGCTCCAGCCCGAGCCGCGACAGCAGCGTGTCGAAGCGCGATATGCCGCGCGCTCTGTTGCGGATGCACAAAAACTGCTTTTTGAAGATCACGGAGAAGCATGTGCCGTGGAAAGAATCGGTGACGACGAAAGAAGCGTTGCCTATATAGGCGAGCCACTCCTCTATGCCCACGTTCCTGCGGACGTTTTGTATGCCCAGCCGCCTCATGTTCTCCTCTATGTCGGTCTGCCCGTCTAAAATTATGAGCAGTTCGAGCCCGAGCCCGTCAGCCGCCGCTTTGAGCATCTCGCCCTTCTCCCTGTCGGGCGAGAGGACGTACGCGAGCAGATAGGGCCTGCCGAACGAGACATCGGCCTCCGCCATTATCTCGCGATACCTTTCCTCGGGGCATAAAAACACGGGATCGAGCACCTGCGTCGCCTCCACGCCGAATTTTTCGCGGCAGATCTTTACCCCGTCGTCCTCGCGGACGGAGACGGCGTCGAAGGTCTGCAATACCGCTGCCTGCCGCCTGCACACCTCTTCCGGAGCGGGGTATTCGGGATGCCCGAACGAAGTGGCGTACGAGATCTTTTTTCTGTCGGCGCGCACAAAGTCGAGCATGTAATAATCGCCCATGTCTTTGGAATCCCAGTAGTTCCACAGCTGGTCGCTGCCCACGAGGAAGGTGCCTATATGGTCGTTGAGCGAGGGGTATTCGTCGAATGTATACTGTGCGCTCATGTTGTAGTGCTTTTTGGCGAACCTGCGCACAAAATTATCGGAAACGGGCGGAAAAGGCCTCTTCTTCCACGGCCACTCGAGCATGAGCGTATCGTAGCCGAGCCCCTCCACGACCTCGTGCAGGGCATAGTAGGTGAGCGCGCTGCCATAGTTTTTGCCGTACCACCAGCCCACTATGCCCACGTCGAACCACCTGCCCTTTATCCTCCTGTATGCCGAAGCGAACGAGTGCTTTTGCAGCAGCTTCATAAATCGGTCGCGCTCGGGATGTTCGCGGGACGAGACGAACACGTTGCCGTTCGCCTTGCGGGCGAGCTCTATATCCGCCCTTCTGTACGCGGAAAGGCCGCCCTTGACGGCGGAGAACACCCGCCTTGCCTTTTTGTTGTTGAGCAAGACCAGGCTCGTGCCCTTTCCGTCGTCGAACCCGGCATACTTTTCGCCTATGCCCCAAAAGTCGGCGAGGGTGAAGTCGCCCTGGCGGGGCAGCCTGTTGAACCTGCAGTCCCCGCAGGATTTGCGGCACGCCATTATAGACAGAAACACTTTGTAATAGTCGCACTCCCACCGCGGCTTATAATACTCCGCGCCGTTTTTATAGAGTATCTGCAACGTGGGCGTCCAGCCGTACTTTTTTTTCTGCCTGAAATTCACTCGCTCTATCCCGCCGTTTTCGGGCAGGTCTTTCAAAAACTTTTCAAAGACGAAGCGCGAGGGCACGCCGTGGCAGACGAGATCGGCGGTTATAAGGTTTTTGTACTCCCTGCCGAGATATCCGTTGAGCCCCGCCACCTGGCAGGGACAGCCCGTAAAGAACACGAGCTCGCCCGCGTCCAGCAGCGCCTTTATCCTCTTGTACGCGTCCCCCACGGCGCTCTGCACGTACTTTGAGCCGCGCAGCCTTGAAAGCTCCTCCGCGGAGGATACCATCACGTGCTCGACGCCTATATTGTCCTTGCCGTATGCCGCGCCGCACACATGCCCGCCGCGCTTTAAAACATGGTCGGCTATCAGCCCGAACATGCCCCCCGAAGAGCTTACCGCCCTCAGCCCGTCGCCGCCCATGGCGGCATAGCACTTTGGCGAGGGCTTGTTTTTATATTCGGGGAAGACCGCCGGGCACTTTTTATGGCAAAGCCCGCATCCCACGCACTTTGCCCCGTCGATCTCGGGGTAAAGGAACCCCTCGCCGTCCGCCTTCATCGTAACGGCGTTTTTGGGGCAGACGTTGGCGCACGCGGCGCACCCCGTGCAAATTTTTTTGTCTACATCGCGGATATCGGGCATAAAAATCTCCTTTTAAATATCCTCCAAAAACCTATGGCGCAGCGATATGAACGACGAGAGCATGCGCAGCAACGCACGGTCGCCGCCCGAAGGCTCGACGAGCGCGTTGAGCTTTAAAAGCAGCGCAAGTATGCGCGCGTTGCTCTCTTCGTCCTCCGCGCCGGCAGCGGGGTCGGCGCGGTCGAAACCGTAGGTGCAGTCGGTTATCAGCCTTACGTTGTTTTCCGAATTGAGGCTCTGCGCGACCGCAAACGAGAGCTCGGGCAGATCGTGCTCCCTCGCCTCCCGCAGCAGCACCGCCGCCGCTTCGAGCGTGAGCTCCGCCTCCTTGCGGCATATGCTTACCCGCTTGAACGAACGGCTCCTGAGCATGAATTTGGGGATGAAGCGGGCGTATCTCCCCGCAAGGCAGTATCTGGTGAAGAACACCCTGCCGGTGAGCAGCGCGTAGTCCTCGAACGCTATGCCCTCCTCGCGTATGTTCCGCATGCGGTACAAAAACTGCCTGTAGTCGGCGTTCTGGCATTTTTTGATGTCGGCTTTGCCGAGACAGCCCTCCCTGTATCCGACGAGCGCGACCTCCCCGTCGCCGTCGAGCGCGGCGGCAGAATTTTTAAGCCAGTCGCGGTCGCGGATATAGTCGTAATTGTTCATGAAGGCTATATACCTGCCCTTTGCCGTGACCAGCGCGTCGTTGTACTTCTCGCTGAGCGGCCTGCGTTCGCCGAGGCGGAGGCATATGCGCGCGTCGGCACGGGCATACCTGAAGGCTATATCCCTTACGGCGGGCGAGGCGTCGTTTTCGTAGAGCAGTATCTCGATATTGCGTGCGCTCTGCGCGAGCAGGCTGTCGAGACAGTCGCCGAGATAGCGCCCGTCGCCGCCGAACGCGACGACCACGGAGATATCGGGCGGGGCAAACCGCACGCCTGCGAGGCCGTACATATATTCGAAGCGGGCGCGCGTCTCTGCCGCGCATTTCGCGCAGTGCAGGAAATATCCCCCGCCTATGAGCATGCCGCAAAAATCTTCGGCTATCGCTGCGCGTTCGCAGGCGTTTACGCGGATAAGGTCCCAATATACGAAGTCCACCGCCCAATCGAAGAACCGCGCCGCGTTACGCTCGGAGAGCAGCGTGCCGCCGCCGTCGCGCATTATGCTGCCTGTCATTTTCACGTGCTTCGAAACGCGCGCGCCGTAGTCGCGGTACTGCGCCTCGTTCATTATCGAGCCCGACCGTGAATAGCGGTAGTTATACAGCTTGTCGGAGATGAACACGGCGCGGCGCGCCGCGGCGAAAATTTTGAACTGAAAGGCCTGGTCCTCGCCCACGACTATGCTCTCGTCGAGGCGCAGCCCGTTTTTTTGTATGAGCTCCCTGCGCACGAGGTCGCGCCAGAGGAAGGGCCTGGCGCCCCGCTCCTCGTAGAGGGCGGCGAGGCAGTCGGTGCGATAGACTATATCGCGCGGGGAGAGAGCCTCTTTCAGCCACGCGGGCGCTTCGTCCTCGCCGGGGAACACGTGCCCGCCGCATACGGCCACATCCGCCCTGTTTGCGCGGGCGGCGCGGTACAACCGCTCGAACATTCCCGCGTCGACGCGGTCGTCGGCGTCGACGAACCCCACATACTCCCCCGTTGCCGCGTCCAGCCCCGCGTTGCGCGCGGAGGGCAGCCCGCCGTTGCTCTTGCGTATTACGACGACGCGGCCGTCGGCGGCGGCATATCTTTCAAGTATGGCGGCCGAACCGTCGGTAGAGCCGTCGTCTACGCATATCACCTCTATATCTTTGAGCGTCTGCGCGAGGATGCCGTCGAGGCATTCTCCGAGGTATCGCTCCACGTTGTAAACGGGCACCAGCACCGATACGGCAGGTTTAACCTTCATTGTCGCACCCCCTTATCACGGCAAGCACCCTCTTTACCGTCATTACAATGCCGTGCCTCCTGCAATAGCGCGCGGCGCGCTTTATAATGCACTCCCTGCCGCGCGCCGCGTGCCGCCCTGCGGGGCGGCGGCGCGGGAGAGCGGCGCGAAGCTCTGCCGACTGCTCCGCGAAGAGCCCGACGGCGCCCTCCCCCGCGCCCGTGAACGGCACGCACGAGGGGATGCGGGCGGCGAACTCCCACCAGTAGACCGAATAGAGCGCCTGTATGTTCGTCCACGGCTCGGCGCCGTCGCCGTAATAGAGCAGCGTGCGCTCCCATATGCCGCTGCGCAGAGCGCCGCGCGGCACGGGATAGTATATCTTTTTGTCCGAAGCGGCCTCGGCGGCGCCGTACGTCCACCACGGCAGCCTGCCGACCTGCCCCGGAGCATACTTTGCAAAGGCCTGAGAGGCGGTGAGCCCCGCGATATCGGCGGCGCCGACAAAACCGTGCGCGCGCAGCCTTGCCGCGTTCAGGCAGAACGCGCCGCAGCCCGATCGGCCGCGTTCGCTCTCCGGTATCCCGAGCACGGCGAACTCGTCGTTGTTGCAGGCGAGGAAAAGACGGGCGACGTCCCCGAAAAAGAAGGTGCGCTCGTCGGCAAACACGAGCTTGTTCTCGTCAGGCAGGACTTCGGCGGCGATGAGCGGGTAGTGCTGCGGAAAGCGGAACCTTCCCAAGGATATGCCCCGCTTTTTCAGCTCCGAAGGCACGTTTACGAAGCTCACGGTGCAGCGGCCGCCCGCGGGGAAGAGGCCTTCGAATTCGTCTCCCCTCGCCTCTCCGCCGTGCAAAAGGTAAAAATCTATGCGCGTGTCGGGAGAGGCGTGCGCGCAGGCCGAATACATGCAGACCGCGGCGCGGAAGGCGTCGCCGCCGTAGCCGACGGCGACGGGCACGCGCGTTTCGCCCGAAACGAACGTTGCGGAGAGCGACTTTTGCCTCAGCCCCGAACGGCGCTTGTGTTCTATGAAGATGCCCGTGAGCCTCTCCGAAATAAAGAGCCGCTTTTCCGAGAGGTCGACCTGCCGCTCGAACTCCTCCAGGATATCGAACAGCCATGCGCAATATTCGAAGAACATGGCGCGCGGCATTATGAACATGTTGCATAAATTTACGCGCGACATCCTGAGATACGCGTCGGCGGCGGGCGCGTAACCGGGATACTTTCTTTTGAGGATGGCTACGGCGAGGTCGAGGTCCTCTATGTGGTGGTTTTCTTTATAGTGCTTATACACCTCGTCCACGCGCCCCACGTGCGCGACGAAGTCGCAGTCGTCGAACAGGTGTTCCATCGTCCGCGCGTTGTAATTTATGCGGGCGAAGTAGTTTTCGTCTACGGCGCGCACCTCCTCCACCACGTCGCCGCTCTCCCTGAATATGAAGTGGCGGCGGTAGTGCATAAGGCCGATATAGTCGGGATCTCCCAGCTCGTCATAGTTCTTCCACGCCCAATACACGGCGGTGAGTTCGTTGTAAGAGGGGTTTTTGCGGGAAATGTTCTCGCCCGTGTCGTCGCCCGCCATGTTTTCGCACAGCCATGCGAACTGAGTGTCGCCCTCGGGCGCGCGCTCGCGCGCGAGCGCGCGCCCGACGTGTATCGGCGTGAGCACTTCGTCCTTTAAGAGCACGTCCCTTTTGTGGTAACATATCAGCAGTTTTATCTTGTTTTTCATAAGTTCCGTCATCGGCGCGGCGCGCCGTCCTCCGCCGCCTCCGCGGCGTGCCCGCAACGTGCGGGCGAAAGGGTATTGCACACCCATTTTAACACATACCGCCACCCTTTGCAACCTAAAAGCCGGCAATGCTTTTTTGCCCTTTTGCACGGGCGCGGCAAAAAGAGAAGGACGGGGAGGCAAAACGCAACCGGCGTGCAAAATTTTACGCCAAGTATTGCATTTGCGCGCGGCGTGTGCTAAAATAATGGAGCGGTCCCGGAAGGCACGAGCGGCCCCGGGGCCACGCGACGAAAAAATTTTTATGGAGGTCTGACATGACAGAACAGCAGATGATCGAAAAGATCGGACAGATAAAGGTAGTTCCCGTGGTGGTATTCAACTCCGTCGACGAAGTGATGCCCAAAATGACGGCGCTCGTAAAGGGCGGCCTTCCCTGCGCGGAGATAACCTTCCGCACGGAGTGCGCGGCCGAGGCCATCAAGCTCACGGCAGACAACTTCCCCGAGATGCTCGTGGGAGCGGGCACCGTTATAAACAGGAACCAGTGCGAGCTGGCAATAGCAGCCGGCGCGAAATTCATCGTTTCGCCCGGCTTCTCGCCCGAGGTGGCAGATTGCTGCAAGGAGCACAACATGCTCTACCTTCCCGGCATCGTCACCCCGACCGAGGCCATGGCAGCGATAGCAAAGGGGCTCACCACCCTTAAATTCTTCCCCGCGTCAAACTACGGCGGTTTAAAGACCATAAAGGCCATCTGCGCGGCGTTCCCCTACCTGAGGATAATGCCCACGGGCGGCATTTCCGCCGACAACATCCTCGAATACCTCGCATACGACAAGATACTCGCCTGCGGCGGGAGCTGGATGATGAAGGGCACGCCCGAAGAGATAGAGGCGGCGACGAAAAAAGTCGTTGAGCTCGTCAAAAACGCCTGAGCCTGCCCGCGCCGAAGGGCGCGGCAACGCCCGCAGATTGTAAGCGGGACATAAAAAACGACAAAATGCGGGGGCGCCTTTCGGGCGCCCCCGCACACACTTTAAGGAGAGATTTGTAACCGCCTTACCGTCACGCGGCGCTAAGGCGCTCTTGCAAACGTTTTATCCGCATCGGCGGAGCGCTACGGCGCCGCCGCGGAGAGATCAAACGGGCGGATTTTCCTCCGACGCGTTCGTCTTTTTGGCGATCCTGAAAATTTTCATGACAGACCTCCTTTAATTTTTCCGACGGCCTGCCGCCGTCCTGCCTAAGATCACTCGATCTCGATGTTGTGAGCGGGAAGTTTCTTCGCCTCCGTCTTGGGAACGAACAGGTTGAGCATGCCGTTTTCGTACTTGGCCTTTATGCTGCCCTGCTCCACGTCTTCGCCTACGTAATAGCTGCGCTGGCAGCTTACCGAGCACTCCTTGCGGATGTAC
Source organism: uncultured Clostridia bacterium (assembly GCA_944354725.1). GTDB lineage: Bacteria > Bacillota > Clostridia > Christensenellales > Borkfalkiaceae > Coproplasma. The sequence goes on along the minus strand of CALVQA010000033.1, from coordinate 4,096 downwards.
CTCTCGCCCTTTTCGCCGTCTTCCTGCCTGTCGCTCTTCTGAGCGCTTACCGTAAGATAGCCGTTTTCCAAAGATACCTTTATATCCTTTTTATCGAAGCCGGGCATCTCCACGTCCAGCCGATAGCCGCCGTCGGTCTCCCTAATGTCGGTGCGCATGCTGTCTATGCTCTCGTCATAAAAGACCGGTTTGAAGAAATCGTCGAAAGCTTCGAAGAAGGGGTCGCGCGTATAATTTCTTTTCTGTAAATAATTTTTCATAATATTTTATCTCCTTTAAACGTTTATTTAAAGGATCGGGTCGTTGGCCTTGATTCTTTTTTCAGTTATATTATAATCTTTTCGCAGACGTTTGAAACGCCAAAGTAAAATATTTTTTTTACGAACCGTTTTTATCGCCGCAGCACCCGCAGCGCGGAGCAACGGACAAAAAACAGGCGCGGCGCGCAGCCTTACGGGCTGCGCGCCGCGCCTCGGCAAGCTTGCTGCGGCCCTGCCGCGGGCCGGCTGCGTCACTTGCGGTTTATCTTTTCGTCGCGCGCGAGAACGCCGTCGAGCACGGCTATCGCGCTTTCCACCTTTTCTGCGGCCGACGAGAGGCCTTCGGCCTCCGCCGCCTCCTTCCTGCCGGCTTTGTAGGGGGCAAGCTCCGCGCGGGCGGCGTTTATGAGCGAAGCAATGTCGCCGAAATCGGCATACTTTTCCTTTGCGGCGAGCATGTTTGCCGCATAGGCAAGGTTATCGGCCTTATACATGACCTGCGAAACGCTCCTTATGAACTTCATGCGGGTGAACTTCCCCGAGAGTGCGCCGATATCCGCCGAGAGCTGCACGAGCTTCTTTTTGAATTCGCCGTGACGGGGCAGGCGGGTGCGCCTGCGCAGTATGACGAGCAGTATTATGCTGACCACTATTATTACGGCATACACCGCATATTGCGTGAGCGTGGCCAAAAGGTCGGGCGTATCCGCCGCCTGAGCGCCCTCTCCCGAGGCTTCGCCCGCGGCGAGAAGCAGCGAAAACAGGTTATTCATCCTTTCCCTCCTTCGGATCGATATCTACGGTGAGCCTGCGCGCCGAAGGCTCGGCGCCCAACTTGCGCAGCGTGGAATATATTATCTCCTTCACGTCGTTTTTGGCGCTGTTGTAGCTCCCCACGGCCGCCCACGCATATATGGTGCATTTTACCGTGCCTTCGCCGAAAGTGTCGAAACATATGGCGGGAGCGGGATTGCCGAGCACGTTGTCGCATGAGGCGAGCAGGCGCATGATCTCCGCGCGCACGGCGACGGCGTCGGCCGAATACGAGATGTAGAAGGGCAGTTCCACGCGCCGAAGGGGCATGTTGTTTTCGTTGACGAGCGTTTGAGAGAGGATATCGCTGTTGGGGATGATGACCTCTTCGTTGTTGAAGGTGAGTATCTTGGTGTTGAAAAGGCGGATGTCCTGCACGGTGCCCTCGCGGCCGTCTATCATGATGACGTCGCCCTTTTTGAAGGGCTTGGTGAATATTATTATCACGCCGTTGGCGAGGCTGGCGAGGCTGTCCTGCAGGGCGAGGGCTATGGCGAGGGCTATCGCCGAGAAGGCGGCTATTATGCCCGCCGTGGATATGCCGAGCGCACTCACCACCACTATCACCAGCGCCACGTACAGAACGACCGTGATTATGGATATCACGAAGGTCGCGGCGGCGTTGTCCAGCCGGCTCTTCAAAGTTACGCGGCGCACTATCATGCGGACTATCTTTAAAACGACCAGCCCAAGCAGCGCGAAAGCAAGCGCGCGGACTATCACCAGTCCGCCGTCGTAAACGAACCCGGTGAAGAAGTCTTTTACGCTTTCAAAAAACTCTGTCATCTTTTTCTCCTTATATTTCTGCCGCCGCGCGCGCGGCGGCGGGCCGAACGCCCTTTTGCTAAATTATAACACGGCGGAAGCCGTTTGCAAATAGTTTTTGCGCATATCGGCAAAAAAAACGGGGACAGACGCGCGCCGCGCCTAAAATATGCGCGAAAACGCCGCCGCACGCACTCAGCCGAACGAAAAATGGCCGCAAATTTGCGTTCGGCTGCCGACTTGAAGGGCATTTTATATTATAAATATAAAAAACGGCTTTTCATGGAGGAGCGTATGAGCGATGCCGTTCTTAAAAACAGGAGCGCCGCGGTAAAGTTCACGGCAAAACCGCGCGAACGGCCTTTGACTTGCCCGCCCGTTTATGCTATAATGCCGCATATGAAGGGCAGCGAACTTAAAAAACTGAACAGGGCGCGCACGTCGGACGGCGTGGAGCGTAACATCCTCGGCGCCGGCTTCGTGCCGTTTGCCGAGGGCGATATAGCGGGGCTTTCGCAAATGACCGTATTCAAATCGCGCGAAAAACATACCCGCCGACTCAAAAAGGCCGACGGGCTGTATGTAAAACTGCAGTCGTTCTCCTCCCCCGAAGGGGCGGAAGAGTGGGAATTTTTGGTGCTGAACGGCGACGAAAGGGCGCGCGGCGAGGACGGCAAAAAATTCTCCCCGCGCACATGCCTCATGTTCTGCAGAAAAATAAAAAAATAATTATTTATAAAAATTTTGTTTCCTCCTCTATTATATCAATTTTGCCGATATTTATGCCAATTGTCCACAAACCGTCACCACCGTAAGTATATTGCGGATAACGCGGATCGTCCGCCGCTTTGATTATATAGAACGACTCTATTCCAACGTTGCCGCTATCGCCAGTATCCTTGGCGCACCAGTAGAACGCCATTCGGTATATTTGCGTATCCGTTGTTACGTCGTAGGACATATTGTACCATTTTCTTTCTATGCCGCTGTCCTTGTCCTCTTCCACACCTGTCGAGTGACGCTCGACAGATATATACTCGCCGTCGTAGTATAAAAGCAGCTCCTCAATTCTCTCGTCAAAATCTGATATTTCGGCTATTTTGTTCTTGGCAAAAAGAGATTTTATTCCTTCTCTGTCCTCATCGTTAAGGCAATCGACGAACGAATGCAATTTATTGTCCGCATCTTCATTGTCGGACGGTGCAAACAAATCGTCGAAAAATGTGCAGCCGCCCAAAAGGGCTGTCATTGCCGACATTATTATTGCAATGACTAAAATAAATACTCTTTTCATTTTACTTACCCGTCAATGTCGCCTTTCATTTCGTCAACGGCATTGTCGTCCGTATTTGTATCGGCGCGGGCCTTTTCACGCATGGCGTTTTGCCGATCTATTTCCTTTTCTACGGGAATGACCTTTGGGCGCAGAGCTTTTACCCTTTTATCGTTGAACACAATAAATATCAGAATAGGCACAAACGCAAAAAGCGACCACGCTTCATACGGAAACAATATGGCAAGCAGCCAACCGAGCGCAATGGAAAAAGCAAGAAATATAAAATAGATTTTACCGTTGAACTTATGGAAATTATCGTTAAGGTTGTACCATGTAAGATTTTTTGCGTATTCGGGATTGCTTTCCAGCTCCTTCTTCTGCTCGCTTTCGATTGCTTTGAGTTTTCCGGACGTGCAGACGGACAAAAGCGCAGTGCCGCCCAACAACAAGGTAAACATTACGGGCAGAGGATATCCCATCAAGCCGAAGCGCAAAAAGACTACGAGCGCGGCGATACTCATAACGCCAAGTATGATGATTATCGGCGTCATTATTTTTGTACGCCTCTTGCGCTCGGCGTGCGCTCTTTCTCGCAACTCCTCGTCGGGAAACAGATATGTGTACATCTTATCGATACCGGCGTTGACATCTGCCTGCAGTTCATACCTTATTTTTCTGCCCTGCGCCCTGTCTATCGCTTCGGCTTCCGATGCCGTCTGCTGCTCGATCGCCTTGCCCTTCTGTTGCTTTAACACGGCGCTTATCAAGTACGCAAAAAATAGCGTAAGCGCGCCGGCAAGAAGCAACAATGTGCCGACAGAGCCATATACGCCCATTTCTTCGCCGTCGGGGTTATTAATTGTCTCAATAGCAATCAAAGCAATGAATGCGACGGCGCATATACCGAAGACAAGCCATGCCCACCACAGTTTTTTGAAAGTGGACTTTTTGTCTTTAACCACCTTCTGCCTGTATAAGGCAA
>CALVQA010000032.1 GCA_944354725.1 uncultured Clostridia bacterium | reverse complement strand
TGCTGCTCATAGCGCAGGGCAACTTTATCTGCTGCCCGCAGTGGAACAAGGATAAGTTCAAAAAGCGCCTCGCGCCGTGCAAGGCAAAGCTGATATGCGTGGCCGACGCCGAAGAGGTGCAGACGCTTTCGGCCGAGGAGATAAACGCCCGCATTCGTGAACGGTTCGTGTACGACGACTTCGGTTATCAGTACGCGAACGGGATAAAGCTCGATTTCAAAGAGCGCGCCCGCGGGCTGCATCACATTCTGTATCAGTGCTGCGAATGCGGCGCTGAGTTCGCCATGTATTCGTCGGGCACAACTCTGGAGTGCCGCCGCTGCGGCAAAAAGTGGGAGATGACCGAATACGGCAGGCTGGCCGCGCACGAGGGCGAGACCCGCTTTGAACATATCCCAGACTGGTTCGCATGGGAGCGGAGCAACGTTCGGCGGGAGGTGGAGGCGGGCACCTATTGCATCGAGGACGACGTGGAGGTGCATACGCTGCCGAAGAACAAATACTTTGCGCAGGGGCGCGGCAAATTCAGACAGGACTGCACGGGCACGCACTTCTGGTGCAACTACTACGGCGAGCCCTTCGAGATGCACCTTGCCCCCAACCAGCTGGAGAGCGTGCATCTGGAGTTCGACTATCGCGACAGAAAGCGCAAGGAATTTTTCGGCGATTGCCTCGACATATCCAAACACGACGACAGCTTCTGGCTGCACCCCGTGAACATACGCGACTGCATAATGAAGATATCCTTCGCCACGGAGGAGCTCTATCAGCTCGAGCACCGCAGGCTAAGGGCAAAAAAGGCGGGGCGCGGCCGATGACCTCACTCCGCTACGGCGGGGGCATCAACGAGATCCCGGCAGGGAATTTACGGCAATAAAACAGTATATACAATAAAAAAATACGGCGCACTATACTTGCGAGCAAGACAGTGCGCTCGTTTGTTTTGTTTTTTTCGGCTATTTGTTATATGGTTACGATAAAAAAACGGTAATGTAACGGGGAGTATATATGACGATAAAAGAAATCAGATTTTCGGAGAGCGTCGCTGTTCGGTTGGTTGCGCTTTCAAAAGAATGGGAACGGGAAAACTCTTGTTACGGTTACCGCGGGAACAGTTCGGATGATCTCAAAGATAAGCGTATCTTTGTTGCAACGGACGGGGATCTGATTTGCGGTTATTTGTTCGGTCACGGCACGACGACCGAGAGAGACGCCTCGATCTATAAAGCGGGGACCGCGTATTTTGAAATTGACGAGTTGTACGTTGAACCGCAATATCGCAATTGCGGTATAGGCAAAGAGCTGTTTCGGTACGCGGAAAGGGCGGTTTCGCCCGACGTTGACATGATCATGCTTACCGCAGCCGCCAAAAATTTCCGCGCGGTCTTGCATTTCTATATGGATGAGCTCGGTATGGATCTTTGGAGTGCGCGTCTTTTCAAAAAATTAAGATAAATTTTGCTCTATATGGGAAGTGCCGTTGCGCCCCGCCCTCTTCCTTTTAACGCGAATGCCCGTCGGCGCCTTACTGCGCCGACGGGCATTCCGAAAATATGAGGTTTGGAATGATCTTATGAAACCGATTTCAACAGCTTTTCCACTGCCGCCTGCATCTTTGCGAGCGCGTCTTCGGCGTCGGCCTTGGTGTTTGCCTTAACGGAGTAATATATCTTGAGTTTGGGCTCCGTGCCGGAGGGGCGCACGCATATGAAGCTGCCGTTTTCCAGCTCGTAGTATACGCAGTTGGTGGTGGGGGAGCCTATCTCCGAAGTCTCGCCCGTGGCGACGTTGGTCTTCACGTTCTTGGAATAGTCGCGCAGGTACGCCACTTTGTATATGTCGAATTTGCTTACGGGCGCCGTCTTGAGCGCGTCGACCACGGCGTTCATCTCCTTCATGGCGTTGAGGCCCTTGTACTGGATGGATACGTTCTTGTCTAAAACATAGCCGTATTCCTTGTATATCTCTTCCAGCCTTTCGGAGACGGTCTTGCCCTTGTAGTCGTAATAGCACACCATCTCCGCGCACAGCATGGAGGCTACCACCGCGTCTTTGTCGCGCGCGTGCGTGCCGCGCAGGTATCCGCAGCTCTCTTCGAAGCCGAACACGAAGGTGTATTGGCCGTCCTTTTCCCACTGTTTTATCTTGTCGCCTATGAATTTGAAGCCTACGGGTACTTCGAACAGCGTCACGCCGAATTTGTTGCATATGGCGCGCGCCATGCCCGTGGTGACGAAAGATTTTACCACCGCGGCGTTCGCGGGGAGCTTGCCGTCCTCTTTGAGGCGGGTGAGTATGTAGTCCAAAAGCAGTATGCCCACCTGGTTGCCGGAGAGCGCGGTGAATTCGCCGTCCTTGCCCTTTACGGCAACGCCCAGCCTGTCGCTGTCGGGGTCGGTGCCGAATACCACCGTGGCGCCTATCTTTTCGGCGAGGGCGATGCCCATGGAGAGCGTCTCTTTGAATTCGGGGTTGGGCACTTCAACGGTGGAGAAATCGGTGTCTTTTTTGGTCTGTTCTTGCACCACGGTGGCGTTTATGCCTATCTTTTTAAGTATGGTGGTGACGGGAACGTAGCCCGAGCCGTGCACGGGGGTATAAACGAGTTTGAGGTTCTTGCCGCACTTTTTAACGGCCTCTTTGGAGAGCGTCAGCTTGGTAAGTTCTTTGTAATATTTCCTGTCCACCGAGGCGGGCACGCTGCGCTTCAATTTTTTCAGCTGCTCGGGCGAAGGCTTTTTCGCCGCGAGGTAGTCGGTCTGTTTTTTGATGAACGCGAGCACTTTCGCCGTGTCCTCGGGGTTCATCTGCGCGCCGTCTTCGCCGTACACCTTGTAGCCGTTGTATTGCTTGGGGTTGTGCGAAGCCGTTATCATTATGCCGGCCGTCGTTTTAAGGCAGCGCACCGCAAACGAGAGCATGGGCACGGGGTGCACGTCGGGGAACACGTACGCGGTTATGCCGTTTGCCGCGAGCACGTCGGCCGCCGCGTTCGCAAATTCGTCGGATTTGAGGCGCGTGTCGTACGATATGACTACGCCGCGCTTTTTCGCATCCGCGCCCAACGTGCCGATGAATTCGGCAAGCCCCTGCGTGGCGCGCATGACGGTGTATATGTTCATCATGTTGGTGCCGTAGCCGATTATGCCGCGGAGGCCGGCGGTGCCGAATTCCAGCTCTGCGCCGAAGCGGTATTCTATCTCCTCGGCATTGTCTCGTATGCTTTCGAGTTCGGCCCTGCCCTCTGCGCAAAGGCGGCTGTCGGAAAGCCAATTTTCATAAATTTCGGTATAACTCATAACTCCTCCTCAAAACGCTCCGCGCGTTTCGGCGCGGTCTGCCCGCAGACGGCGCGCATACGCCCGCGCCCGCGCGGCAAGCGCGATTTTACGTCTATTCAATTATATAAAAAAAATTTCTTTTTGTAAAGGGGGTATTTCAAATTTAGTGCCGTCAGATGAAATTTTTTTTCATGCGGCGGTATAAAAACAACATTTTTTCGCCCGCATTTTCGCCCGCCGCGCAAAAATGCGGGCGGCGGTGCCTGCCGCACCGCCGCCCGCGCCACAAAAGGAGGTGAAGAAACGCGCTGATGGCGCCGTGTATGCGTTAAACGCCCGCGCCGCTTTTTATTCGCCCTTGAGGAACTGCTCGCGCGAGGTCTCTTTTTCCTGGTCGGGTTTTATTATGGTGTGCTTGTCGATGAAATATTTGATCTCGTTTCCGTCGCAGTAGTTGACGAATTCGTAGCACAAAAGGTAGAGGTAGCTCAGCGGCACGGTTATTATGAGCGCCGCGCCGAAGGTGCCTATCGCGGCGAGCACGTTGAAGGCGAGTATCGCCACGGCGGAAGTCGCGAAGAAGGAATATACGCCGAAGGAATTCCCGCTCTTGCGGGTGAACGAATATTTGAACGCCGCAACGGTGCCCTGCTTGCCGCATATTATGGCGGGCAGCCAGTCGCTCGTGAGCATCATCTTGACGCCCGTCAGCAGCACCATGAATACGAAAAACAGGAATACCGCCACCATTATGGGCAGGCTGAGCGCCATAAAGAGTATGAGATAGAGCACGAGCACGCAGGCCACGTCGAACACGTAGCTCATGGGCAGGTAGATCACCGAATAGAGCGACGCCTTGCCCAGATTTTTGATGAGCGCCGCCGAAAATGCGGAGTTTGCCTGCATCGCCATTTTGTCGTTGATGAGCGAGCCCGCGGCAAAGTTGCCAAGCCCTATGAAAAAGCGGCGCACGAGCCCTATCAGCATGAGCGCGAGCGAGCTTAAAACGAGGTCGGCGGGGTGTTCGCCGAGGTAGGTGAGCAGCTCGTTGAAGTTGTTGCTTATCCTCTCGAAATAGCCCGCGAACGATGAAAAGTCGCCGTGGATGATATTGTCGAACAGGTCGTTGAACGTCTCTATTATGTTCGCGTAATACTCCACGTTTTCCAGCCTGCCGAAGAAGGGCACGACTATCGCCGCGCTCAGCCCTATGGAGATGAGTATCACTATGAGCAGGTAGACGAGCAGCTTGTACGTTACCCTGAAATTGTCGATAAGAACGTTGATCGTGTGTTTGAATCTCATAACTTCCTCTCGGCGTCGCGGCGCCGTGGCGCCTCCGCCGCTAAATCGTTACTATTTTTTCCACGGCCTTGCCCGCGTGCAGGGCAAGATAGCAATAGCTGTTCTGCTCGTAGCGCGAGAGGCTGCCGGGGTTGATGAGTTCCACCCCTTCCGCAACGTCTGTGCGCGCGCAGTGCGTGTGGCCGTACAGCGCCACGGTGCATCCGAGCTCCGCTGCCCGCTTCGCAAGGCGCGTAAGCGTCTGTTTTACGCCGTATAAGTGCCCGTGGCACATGAATATGTTTACGCCCTCGATCTGCAGCACTTTTTCGTCGTCTCCCAGTTTGTCGAGGTCGCAGTTGCCGTTTAAAACTATGGTCTTTTTCGGATATTTGTTCCTTATATAGCCGCCGTCGGAGGAGAGGTCGCCCAGATGCACTATATAGTCGCACTCGGAGAACACTCCGTCGAGCTTGTCGAGCGCCGCGCGGTTGCGGTGGCTGTCGGAAATCACTATGACCGATCTCATGCGTGCCAGGCCTCCGTTTAAAAGTTCTTCAGCCGTTCCATGAGGTCTTTCAGCGCCCTCGCCCTGTGCGAGACCCCGTTCTTTTCGCGGGCGGTCGCCTCACCGAAGCTCTTTTTCAGGTCGTCGGAATAGAAGAGGCTGTCGTAGCCGAACCCGCGGCTCCCGCGCTCCTCCTCGAGTATGCTGCCGCGCGCCTCGCCCACGCCGAAAAGTTTTCTGCCGTCGGGCAGGCACAGGCATACCGCGCATTCGAAGTGCGCTCGCCTGTCGTGCGCGCCCTGCATTTTTTCGAGCAGCAGCCTGCGGTTTGCATTGTCGCCCTCGCCCGAAAAACGGGCGGAGAATATCCCCGGCGCCCCGCCCAGGTAATCCACGCACAGGCCGGAATCGTCGGCAAGAGCGGGTAGCCCCAGACTGTCGCACACGGCTTTTGCCTTTATGTAGGCGTTTTCCCTGAACGATTGCCCGTTCTCTTCGATGTCGCCCGTAAAGCCGGCCTCGCGCATGGGCACTATCTCCGCGCCCTTAAAAATTTTTCCGATCTCTTTCAGCTTGCCTTCGTTTCCGCTCGCCACGATTATTTTGTTCAGTTGCATGGTATGCCTCATAAGTTTGCCGTACGGGCCTTGCCCTTCGTTGCGGTGCGCGGCGCGGCCGCCGAGCTGCCGTTGCACGGGCGGATCGCCTCCGTCCGAATACATTATATACCAAAAGGGCAAAAATGTAAAGAGCTTATTTTTCCCATTTGTGCTCGTGCAGTTCGCCCTTTGTTTCCAGGCCGCCGAAACCGTTCTGCCGCAGCGCTTCGTATACGGCCACGGCCGCGGCGTTCGAAAGGTTCAGGCTGCGCGCGCTCCCTATCATCGGGATGCGCACGCACTCGTCGGGGTGCGCCAAAAGCAGCTCCTCGTCCAGCCCCTTCGTCTCTTTGCCGAA
>CALVQA010000031.1 GCA_944354725.1 uncultured Clostridia bacterium | reverse complement strand
GAAAATTTCCAAAACCACTTTATTTTGTTGTCTTATTAATTTAAAACACAATATCTTGTGTGCCTTATTTGCTCATTCCTTCCTGAACGGCAACTGCAACGGCTACCGTTGCGCCGACCATGGGGTTGTTGCCCATGCCGATGAGGCCCATCATCTCAACGTGCGCGGGAACGGAGGAGGAACCTGCGAACTGCGCGTCGGAGTGCATCCTGCCCATCGTGTCGGTCATGCCGTAGCTTGCGGGGCCCGCGGCCATGTTGTCGGGGTGCAGGGTCCTGCCCGTGCCGCCGCCGGAGGCAACGGAGAAGTATTTCCTGCCGTTCTCGTTGCACCATTTTTTATAGGTGCCGGCAACGGGGTGCTGGAAGCGGGTGGGGTTGGTGGAGTTGCCCGTTATGGAAACGGAAACGTTCTCCATCTGCATTATGGCAACGCCCTCGGGAACGGAGTCGGCGCCGTAGCACTTTACTTTCGCGCGGCTGCCTTCGGAGAAGGCGACGCTGTCGGTAACTTTGACCGTCTCGGTGTAGGGGTCGAACTGCGTGCGGACGTAGGTGAAGCCGTTTATGCGCGAAATGATGTATGCGGCATCCTTGCCCAAGCCGTTCAAAATAACGCGCAGGGGCTTTACGCGCACCTTGTTCGCGTTTTCCGCGATCTTGATGGCGCCCTCGGCGGCCGCGAACGACTCGTGGCCCGCAAGGAAGCAGAAGCAGTCGGTGTCTTCGTGAAGCAGCATCGCGCCGAGGTTGCCGTGGCCGAGGCCGACTTTCCTGTTCTCCGCTACCGAACCTGGTATGCAGAAGCTCTGCAGGCCTATGCCTATCGCGGCGGCGGCGTCGGCCGCCTTAACACAGCCCTTCTTTATGGCTATAGCCGCGCCAACGGTGTATGCCCAAACGGCGTTTTCAAAGCAGATGGGCTGTGTGCCGCGAACGATCTTGTCGCAGTCGACGCCCTTGGAAAGGCAGATGTCTCTGCACTCTTCGATGCTGTTTATGCCGTATTCCTTCAATGTGGCAAGGATCTTGGCCTCGCGCCTTTCGTATCCTTCAAAAAGAGCCATTGTTAGTCAACCTCCTTGTCCGTTCTGGGGTCGATATGTTTTACGGCGCCCTGTTCCTTGGAATATCTGCCGTAAGTGCCTATGGATTTTTCGTATGCCTCATCGGGGGTGAGGCCCTTCTTTATGAAGTCGGTCATCTTGCCGAACGAAACGAATTTATATCCGCATACTTCGTTGTTCTTGTCCAAAGCTATGGCTATAACGTAGCCTTCGGCCATTTCAAGGTATCTCACGCCCTTCAGTTTGGTGCCGTACATGGTACCTACCTGCGAGCGGAGGCCCTTGCCGAGGTCTTCGAGGCCCGCGCCAATAACGAGGCCGTCGTCGGAGAATGCCGACTGCGTCCTGCCGTAAACTATCTGTAAAAACAGCTCGCGCATGGCGGTGTTTATCGCATCGCACACGAGGTCGGTGTTGAGCGCCTCCAGAATGGTCTTGCCGGGTAAGATCTCGGCTGCCATGGCGGCGGAGTGGGTCATGCCGGAGCATCCCAGGGTTTCAACGAGCGCCTCTTCTATAACGCCGTCTTTAACGTTGAGCGTAAGTTTGCACGCGCCCTGCTGAGGCGCGCACCAGCCGACGCCGTGGGTAAGACCTTTGATGTCCTTGATTTCCTTTGCCTGTATCCACTGCCCTTCTTCGGGAATGGGAGCGGGGCCGTGTTCGAACCTGCCCGAAACGCCCTTGGCAACACAAATCATATTTTCAACGTCTTTTGAATATTGCATTTTGTGTTCCTCCGTTTAAAATTCGCCGCGGCGACCAAAGCCTTTTTTCGCCGCTGTACTTCCGAATGCGATTATACCACACTCTGCCGCGATAATCAATATTTTTAGAGCGATAAAATGCCCGCGGCGCGTAAAAAATTTAAAAAGGCCGCGCGGATGCAACCGCGCGGCCATGCCGCATGGCTGTCGGCGGCCGTTTGCTACGGCGGCCGTTCACTTTATCGGCGCGTAGCCCGTCTGCTCGACGAGGTACTGCCCCTGAGGGGAGAGTATCCATTCGATGAGTTCGGCGACCGCGCCCTCGGGCTTGCCGTTGGTCACGGCGTAAACTTCGGCGACGAACGGGTAGTTGCCGTTCATTATGTTCTCGTCTGTGGGGGCGTGACCGTCAACGGAGAGCAGTTTCGTGTCGGGATTGGGGTACATTGACTGCGCGAAATAGCGGTAGGAGTAGCCAAGTGCCGGCTGCACGCCGTTGTATGTGACAGATACCTGTTTCATCAGGCTGTTGCTGCCGTCTATCGCGCCGCTCGGCAGCGGCTGAGGAACGAGCACCGGCCTGCCCTTCATCACGAGGTTGTTCAGTCCCGATTCGCTGCCCGAAACTTCCGGCCGTCTGAAAGCTATTATGTCGCCGCCTTCTTTCCAGCCGAGCGTGCTCCATTTTGCCGTTTTGCCCGTATAGATGTTGTATATCTGCTGAGTCGTAAGACCTTCCACGGGGTTGCTTGCGCCGACGATGAACACGAACGCCTCTCTGGCTATCGGCGTCAGGACCAGCTCTGCGCCCGCCGCCTCTGCCGCCGCCCTCTGGCTTGCGGAAGGCGCCGCGCAGAACACGACGTCGGCTTCGCCCGAGATTATGTCCTCGTACGCGACCTTGGTGTTCAGGCAGCGCACCACGTCTTTCGAGTAGTCGCTCTCGTCGTATACCGCCTGCGCGAATGCGGCGTACAAGGGGTAGAGCGCTATCGCTCCGTCCATGACGGGCAGCTCGCCCGAAAGGCGCAGCGTCGGCTCTTCGTTCAGGCTTGCCGCAAGCGAGCCCTCTCTAAAAGGCTCGTACACGCCTATGTCGGGGCTGTCGCCCTCGGTGCTGTAGCCGTAATCTATCCACCAGTTGCCGCGCAGCGCGTTGGGATACAGCAGGGCGGAGAGTATCACGAACGCCGCCGTCGCTATGGCGACGGGCGCGCTCTTTCTGTCGTATTTCATCCATGCAAGCGCCGTGCATCCGCCCGCGAATATCAGCGCGAACGCTATCGGCAGCGCGCCGGTAACGTTGTCGACCTGCGTTATCTGTGAAAAATATTCAAATTTATACAATACGGCCGCGGCCGCAGCCCACGCCGCGGCGGTAAGCAGCATGCGCGCCGCCGTCAGCGCGATAAATTTTGCCCTTGACTTCATTGCCGCCTCACATCAGAACGATGACGAACGCGCCCGTGCTGAAACCTATCACGGCGACGAGTATGGCGATAACGGGCAGCGCTATTGCCGTCACCGACAAAATTATCCCCGCCTTGCATCCCTTTGCGCAGGAACACAGCGCGTATATCGCAAGAATGACGGCCGCGACGGGCGCGGATATCGCGGCGAGGAAGAAGAGCAGCGCCAAAGCTCCGAACACGAACATCGACGCGCCTCCGAGCAGCGCCAGCGGGACGCAGGCAAGGTCGAGCGCGAGCGCGACGGCGGGGATGACGAGCTGCCGCCGTGCCCTCTTTAACGCGGAAACCACGGCGCATATCAGCAGCACCGCGCCCGCCGTCAGCGGAGGCACGGCAAGAGACATAAGTTCCGAATACGTCAGCGCACCGGCGACCAACAGCGCTGCCGACGCTGCAAAGCACGCCGCCATTGCTATTAGCATGCCCTTTATCCGCGGCTTTTCGGCGCGCGCGTCCGGCCGTTCGTCCGGCCGTTCGTTCGCGGGAGCGTTCTGCATTTCGGATGCGTTGTATTTTTCGTCTTCCAAAACATTTTCTCCTTACCATTACTTTATGTGTATTATAACATCGCGGCGCGGCGTTGTCAACGGCGGTCAGATTTTTCCGCTTGCCCGAAAATACAAAAAAAGCGCTCAAGGCGAAAAAGTTCTTGTTTACATATCGGATAAATGTATTATAATTATAATGTATTATAGCATTGTTTTTTTTCGGCTGCGGCAGGGAGGTTTGTCATACGGCATGTTGTGTCAGAGATGTAAAAAAAATCAGGCGACGATGAGCTGCACGGAAGAGATAAACGGCAAAAAGATAGGGTATCAGCTCTGTGCGTCCTGCTATGCCGAAATGTTCGGCTCCTTCAATTCGTCGGCGAACACCGATATACTTGCCGGGCTCTTCGGCAGCCCCGCAAGGCAGCGGGCGCGCGTATGCCCCGTGTGCGGCACGGCGTATTCTGATTTCGAGCGCACGGGCCTTCTCGGCTGCGCCTCCTGCTACGACGTGTTCAAGGAGGAGCTCATGCCGTATATAGAGCGTATCCAGGGCAGGGTGGTGCATGTCGGCAAAGTCGGCCTCGACGCGCGCGAACAGGACCTCACCCGCAGGCTCTCCGGCCTTCAGGAGGAGCTCGAACTTGCCGTGCGCGAAAAGCGGTATCACGATGCCGAACGGATAAACGCAAAGATCTCGGAGGTGCGCAAGCGCATCTCCGCGGGCGGGGAGGCGCAATGAGCGAACTTGACGATGGCACCCTCGTGTCTACGCGCATCCGCCTTGCGCGCAATCTCGAAGGCTATCCCTTCCCCGCGCATTTAAAGGGCGAAAAGCAGGCCAAGGAGATAATAAGGCTGATATCTTCGGGCTTCAACCGCCTCGACGATTTCGTGCTCTACTATATGGACGGCATATCGGAGTGGGAGGCCAACGCCCTCAAAGAAAACCATCTCATCAGCCCCGCGCTCATGGAGCGCAGGCGGCTCTCCGCGGCGCTCATAAACGAGGACCGCAGCGTTTCGGTGATGATAAACGAAGAGGACCATCTGCGCGAGCAGTGCATACTCGGCGGGCTCAGGCTGGACGCGGCATATCGCAAGATATCCGCCATCGACGGCAAGATCGGCCGCTCCATAAAGTTCGCCTACGACGAACAGCTCGGCTATCTCACCGCCTGCCCCACCAACCTCGGCACGGGCCTGCGCGCCTCGGTCATGCTCTTTTTGCCCGCGCTCACCATAAACGGCAGCATACGCGAGGTCGTGCGCTCCATCTCGCGCCTCGGGCTCACCGTAAGGGGCGTGTACGGCGAGGGCAGCGAGGCCGAGGGATACATGTATCAGGTCAGCAACGAGGTGACTCTCGGCGTTTCGGAGGACGAGATAATTTCTCAGGTCGACGAAGTGGCCCGCAAACTGCGCTCTCTGGAGAGCGCGGAGAGGCAGCGGCTCAAGAGCGGGAAATCCCGCCTCGAGGTGATGGATAAGTGCATGCGCGCGTACGGGGTGATAACCAACTGCGCCGTGCTCTCCTCGGGCGAGCTTATCGCTCTCGCCGCCGACGTAAAGCTCGGGGCCTGCCTCGGTTTTATACCCATCCGCGAAGTTTCCGCCATAGACGAGCTCGTCATGCGCATGCGCCCGTACAACATAAACCTGTCGGCGGGGCGCGACCTGTCGCCGGGCGAGCGCGATGTCTACCGTGCGGAATTCGTATCATCGTACATCAAAAAAATAGCGGGCGCCCGTTGATCCCGCAGCCGCGGTCCTGTGCGGACGGCGCGCGCAAAAGGAGGAAAATACAGTGGAAGATTTCGATAAGAAATTTACGAGCAATCTTCTTAAAGTTATAGAGAGGGCCGAAAACGCTGCCGAGCTTTACGACAGCAGTTACGTCGGCAGCGAACACATAGTCTTTGCCATGCTCAACACGCCGGAGTGCACGGCGTGCAAGGTAATGAACATTTGCGGCATAGAGGAGGCGGCGTTCCGCGCCTATTTCGCGCGGTCCATCGACCACCGCTCCAACATAAAGGGGTTTACGCCGCGCACCAAGCATATGCTCATGCAGGCGGTTGAGATAGCTTTGCGCATGGGCGGAGACGACGCGCTCGCCGGCACCGAGCACATGCTCTATGCCGTCATGAGCGAGCCCTCATGCCTCGCCGTAAAGATATTCCAGGCCATCGGCGTAAATCTCACCCTTCTTGCCGCCAAGCTCGAGGTGGTTCTGCAGGAAGGCACGTCCGAGGAGGACGACGGGGCCGACGACGTCAACCCGTTCGTCGCGTTCTTCGGCACCATAAGCGGCGGCGAAAAGCCGCGCTCTTCGCAGCGCGGGCAGGGCAAGAGCGATTCTCTGGGCGGAGAGATGGAAAAATACGGCACCAACCTCACGCAGAAGGCGCGCGAGGGCAAGATCGACCCCGTGATAGGCAGAAAGAAGGAGATAGACAAAATAATCCAGGTGCTCTCCCGCCGCACAAAAAATAATCCCGTGCTCATCGGCGAGCCGGGCGTGGGCAAGTCGGCGGTGGTCGAGGGGCTCGCTCAGGCCATAGTAGGCAATCAGGTGCCCGACCTCTTGAAGAACAAGGTGGTGTTCTCGCTCGACCTTGCCAGCATGGTTGCGGGCTCCAAATACCGCGGCGATTTCGAGGAGCGTCTCAAAAACGCCATAAACGAGATCAAGGCGAACGGCAACATAATTTTGTTCATCGACGAGATACATCAGCTCGTCGGCGCGGGCTCCACCAGCGAAGGCAACATGGACGCGGCCAATATCCTCAAACCCATGCTCGCCCGCGGCGAACTTCAGACAATAGGCGCCACCACGCTGGAGGAGTACCGCAAATATATAGAAAAGGACGCCGCCTTAGAGCGCCGCTTCACGCCCGTGCAGGTGGAGGAGCCCACGGTGGAGGACACCGTTGAGATACTTCGCGGCCTGCGCGACAAGTACGAGGCCCATCACAAAGTCGTCATAACCGACGAGGCGATAATCGCCGCGGCCACCCTTTCCGACAGGTATATAACCGACAGGTACCTTCCCGACAAGGCCATCGACCTCATCGACGAGGCCGCCTCGCGCGCGCGGCTCGACAGTTACAATACTCCCGTCGCCGTAAAGGAGCTGGAAGATAAGCTGAAGCGCCTCACGCAGGAAAAGAACAAGGCTGCCAAGGACGAAAAGTATTCGCGCGCTCAGCAGCTCGTGGAGGAGATGAACGCCGTTCAGCAGCAGATAAACGACGCAAAAAAGGACTGGAAGGGCGGCGCGCAGACAAATGCGCCCAGCATCGGTTCGGAGGAGATAGCCGATATCGTTAGCGGCTGGACGGGCGTGCCCGTCACCAAGCTCACCGAACAGGAGAGCGAAAAACTGCTGCATCTCGAAGATAACCTGCACAGGCGCATAATAGGCCAGGACGAGGCCGTTTCGGCCGTGGCCCGCGCCATACGCCGTGCCAGGGCGGGGCTCAACGAACCGGGCAAGCCCATAGGCTCCTTCATATTCGTCGGCCCCACGGGCGTGGGCAAGACCGACCTTGCCAAGGCGCTTGCGGAGTGCATGTTCGGCGACGAAAAGCTGATGGTCAGGCTCGACATGTCGGAATATATGGAAAAGCATACCGTGTCCAAGCTCATCGGCGCGCCTCCGGGATACGTCGGCTACGACGAAAACAGCGGCGGGCAGCTCACCGAAAGGATAAGGCGCAAGCCCTACAGCGTTGTGCTGTTCGACGAGATAGAAAAAGCCCATCCCGACGTGTTCAACGTCCTTCTGCAGATACTCGACGACGGACGGCTCACCGACAGCAAGGGCAGGGTGATAAACTTTAAAAACACCATAATAATCATGACTTCCAACGTCGGCGCGGGGCAGATCAAAAAGATGTCGAACTTCGGCTTCAGGTCGGAGGACGACGACGGTTACGTCGACATGCGCGAAAACATCATGGACGCGCTGCGCGAACAGTTCAAACCTGAATTTTTAAACAGGCTCGACGATATAATAATCTTCCGCAAACTCACCCGCGAAGAGCAGGGGAAGATATGCGAAAAGATAATCGAGGGGCTCTCGCAAAAGCTCAGGATAAAGAACATCACGCTTAAAATAACGCCCGCCGCCATGGACAAACTGCTTTCGGAGGGCTACAGCGAGGAGTACGGCGCCCGCCCCATGAAGAGAGTGGTGCAAAAGAGGATAGAGGACACCCTGTCCGACGAGATGCTCTCCGGCAAAGTGCGCCCCGGCGAGCAGGTAACGGTGGACGTCGACGGCGAAGGCGCGTTCGCTTTCCTCTCGGAGCGCACGGCAAAATAATGCGCGCAAAGATCGCGCGTGTCGTAAAATGCAATGTTTTATTTGCGGCAATGTGTTTATAATGCGCATGTTGCCGCATTTTCTTTACAAAATTTCGGCGGCGTGCTAAAATATGTGTGTATATGAGGAGGTGTGCATGAGTTTTCACGGCATGTTTTTCAAGGGGCTCGACGTGTTATACCGGCCGTTTCAGAACGGCAGGCGCAGCACGCGGTTCCGGGATGTGCGCATGCGCGTCTTGCGCGACGTCGTCTACGACGAACATGATAAAAAGACCTGCAGGCTCGACATATATCTGCCGGCCGATGCCGCCGCGCCGCTGCCCGTGATGTTTTACCTGCACGGCGGCGGGTTCGAGGCGGGCGATAAGCGTTACCGGGCCGCGCTCTCCCGCTGGTTCGCGTCGCTGGGCTATGCCGTCGTCAACGTAAACTACGGGCTCGCGCCGCGCTTTAAATTTCCCGTTCAGCACAGGCAGGTCGTTTCCGCGCTGAATTTCGTGTGCGATAACGCGCGCGCATACGGCTTCGACACGGCCCGCATGGCCGTCGGCGGCGACAGCGCGGGCGCCTATTTCGCCTCCGTGCTCGCCTGCATATGCAACGACGCTGAGTTGCAGGCCCGCCTCGGGGCGCAGCCCCGCGCAAGGTTCGGTGCGGCGCTGCTCAATTGCGGGGTATACGACATGTATAAGCTCGCTTCGGAGAACATGCTCTTTTCGCTCGGCAGAAAGGTGTTCAAAGACATAGCCGGCCTCCCGCACGAGCGTATTGCCGAATACCGTTGGAGAGAGCTGTGCTCGGTGCCCGACCTCGTGACGCCCGAGTTCCCGCGCAGCTTTGTCGTCTGCTCCGAAAGAGACACCCTCTGCGGCAGCCAGCATGCGCCCATGCTTGCCGCGCTTGAAAAATGCGGAGTCCCGCACGAGGTGTTCGTCGCGAGGGAAAGGGGGGACGACCACTGTTTTTCGCTCATGTGGAAGGGGCGCTCCGCGGAGCGCGCGAACGGGCTGATAGCCGATTTTTTAACGGCGTTCAAAAGCGGCGGAACGGCCTGACGCGCGGCTCATACCGCCGTTTTCTTTGCCGCCGAAAAATTGTGGCTTAAATACGGCGAATACAATATATTGTGGTTGTTAAAAATTAACAAAACAAAATACGGAAAAACTCTTGACTTTGGCCCATACTGCTGTTATAATCGAAACAGTGATAAGGGCAGCGCGCCGCAACTGACGAGATCGCGGAAAACCGCAGGGGAACGGCGCGTTTGTGAAGTTGTGTCGTTCGTCTGGGCAGTTGACATATCGCGGGCAGGTTCTTTGCGGTATGCGGCCGCCCTTTTTTTACCCCCGTTTTCTGAGGTCTTTTAAATTTATGTTGGGCAGGATACATTCCTTCGAGAGTTTCGGCACCGTCGACGGCCCCGGGATAAGATTTGTCGTCTTCATGCAGGGGTGCCCGCTGCGGTGCAAATATTGCCACAATCCCGACAGCCGGGAATTTTCGGGCGGGAACGCGTATTCGCCGGAAGAAGTGGCAAAAAACGCCCTCCGCTACAGGCGGTACTGGCGGGGCGTTGGCGGCGTGACCGTTTCGGGCGGCGAACCGCTGTCGCAGATAGGTTTCGTTACCGAGCTGTTCAAAATTTTAAAGGCGGAAGGCGTGCACACCGCCGCGGATACTTCGGGTATATCGTTCGACCCGAACGACCCTCTTAGCGTCCGTGCCCATGCCGAACTCATAAAGTACACCGATCTGTTTTTGCTCGACATAAAGCATATCGATCCTTTCATGTGCAGGGAACTTACGGGCGCGGGCAACGAAAACGAGCTTGCGTTTGCGCGTTTTTTGTCGGACAACGGCAAGGAGATGTGGATAAGGCACGTCCTGGTGCCCGGCATCACCGACGACGACGGGTATCTTGCGGCTACGCGCGCGTTCATCGACACGCTCTCTTCGGTCGGCCGGGTCGAGGTCCTGCCCTACCATACGATGGGCGAGGTCAAATACAAAGCTCTCGGCATTCCATATCCGCTCGCGGGCGTAGAACCGCCCTCAAAGGAGCGGACAGACAACGCAAAAAAAATACTCGGCGCGGTGTGAGCGGGGCCCGCGGGCTCGCATTGCCCCGCACATATGGCCCGACGAACGGGCTTTACGGAGAAAAATTTTTATGTCTTTAGGCATATGCGACGGGGTATGTCTCGTCGAAATAGGCGGCGGTTCGTGCGCGGGGTGCCATGCGCTCATGCCCGAGGCTCGCGAAGCCGCAAACAAATATGCGCTTCCCTTTTATTATTTCGATGCCGAAGAGGCGGAGGAGCTCGTGAGGGAATGGGGCGTCGGCTCCGTGCCCGCGCTCTTTCTCGCCGAAGGCGGCGTCCCGTTTGCAAGCTGCCGCGGTTATCAGCCGCGCGAGATCTTGGAATATTGGCTGGAATACAAATTACAGGAGCATAAAAATGGCAAATGAAAAGTTTGACCGCCCCGAATGGGACGGCTTTGAGAAGGGCAAGTGGAGCGACGGCGAAGTAAACGTGCGCGACTTTATCCAGCGCAACTATACGCCGTACGAGGGGGACGAGAGTTTTCTCGCGCCCGCAACGGAAGCCACCGAAAAGCTCTGGAACGACATTCTCGAGCTCTCGGAAAAGGAGCGTGCCGCGGGCGGCGTTTTAAAGGCCGATACGGCCGTTGTCTCGACGCTCACGTCGCACGGCGCGGGGTATATCGATAAGGACCTCGAAAAAATAGTCGGCCTGCAGACCGACGAGCCCTTCAAGCGCTCGCTCCAGCCTTTCGGCGGAATAAAGATGGCCGAGCAGGCCCTGAACATGTACGGCTACGACATCGCTCCCGAAATAAAGGAGATATTCACCAAATACCGCAAGACGCACAACGACGGAGTGTACGACGTGTATACGCCCGAAATGCGCCTCGCGCGCCGCGCGCACATCCTCACGGGGCTGCCCGATACTTACGGCAGGGGCAGGATAGTGGGCGACTATCGCCGCGTTGCCCTCTACGGCATCGACTATCTCGTTGCCTGCAAAGAGCGCGACAAGGCCAACATGAACGGCGAAATGACGCCCGATAAGGTGCGCGACCGCGAAGAGCTCTCCGAGCAGATAAAGGCGCTCAAAGACCTCGCTAAAATGGCCGCGGAATACGGCAAAGACATCACCCGTCCCGCGGCTAACGCGGAAGAGGCGGTGCAGTGGCTGTATTTCGGCTATCTCGGCGCGGTGAAAGAGCAGAACGGCGCGGCGATGTCCATCGGGCGCAACTCCACGTTCCTCGATATATACATCGAGCGCGATCTCAGGCGCGGCGTGCTCACCGAGCTCGAGGCGCAGGAGATAGTCGATCAGTTCATAATGAAGCTGCGCATCGTCAAATTCATGCGCATCAAGGAATATAACGAGCTGTTCTCCGGCGATCCCACATGGGTCACTGAATCCATCGGCGGCATGGGCGTCGATGGCAGGACGCTCGTCACGAAAAACTCCTTCCGCGTGCTGCACACGCTCGAAAATCTCGGGCCCGCGCCCGAACCTAACCTCACCGTGCTGTGGTCCACGCGCCTGCCCGCAAACTTCAAGCGCTACTGCGCGAAAGTTTCGATAGCCACTTCGGCCATCCAGTATGAGAGTGACGACCTCATGCGTCCCGAAATGGGCGACGATTACTGCATAGCATGCTGCGTGAGCTGCATGCGCGTAGGCAAGGACATGCAGTTTTTCGGGGCGAGGGCAAACCTTGCAAAGTGCCTTTTGTATGCCCTGAACGGCGGCGCGGACGAGCTTTTGAAGGATAAGCTCACGGGGAAGCCCCTTCAGGTGTCGCCGGCATACATGCCCGTTCTCGGCGACGGGCCTCTCGATTTCGACGACGTTATGGCAAAACTCGAGCAGATGATGGACTGGCTTGCAGGGCTGTATGTAAATACTCTCAACGTGATACATTACATGCACGATAAATATTGCTACGAATCGCTGGAGATGGCCCTTCACGATACAAACGTGCGCCGCTTCTTCGCCACGGGCGTTGCCGGCCTCTCGTGCGCGGCCGATTCGCTTTCGGCGATAAAATACGCAAAGGTTTACCCCGTGCGCAGCGAAGAAGGGATAATCGTCGATTTTAAGATAGAGGGCGACTATCCCAAATACGGCAACAACGACGACAGGGCCGACGAGCTCGCCGTATGGCTGGTAAAAACTTTCATGACCAAGATCAAGAGCCATGCCACATACCGCGGCAGCGTGCCCACGATGTCGGTGCTCACAATAACCTCCAACGTGGTATACGGCAAAAACACGGGCAACACTCCCGACGGAAGAAGGGCGGGGCAGCCGCTCGCTCCCGGCGCGAACCCCATGCATGGGCGCGACAAGAGCGGCGCGCTCGCATCGCTCGAATCGGTGGCAAAACTGCCGTATGAATATTCGCGCGACGGCATTTCAAATACTTTCTCGGTAACGCCGTCGTCGCTCGGCAAAAATTGAAAAGAGGCGCATATATGCCGCAGCCGTTCGCGCGGCGCGCAAAAATAACAAGGAGAATTTGTTTTTATGGAAAAGTCCGAAAGGGTAGAAAATCTCGTGAACATGATCGATGCCTACGTCGAGGACGGCGGTCATCATCTCAACGTGAACGTGTTCAACCGTCAAACGTTGCTCGACGCGCAGGCCCATCCCGAAAAATATCCTCAGCTCACGGTAAGGGTGTCGGGCTATGCGGTAAATTTCAATAAGCTCACCAAGGAACAGCAGGACGACGTGATTTCGCGCACCATACACGAATCGCTATGACCGCCGCCGCGGCATGTTTTCGGGCGACGCTTTGTTAAAACAAAAAATAAAAATCAAATATTAAAAAATCAATAAAAAAGGCAGACGGTATCTGCCTTTTTTTATGTCCGGATATTTGAACATGCGCCCGTGCGCGTATGCATGTTTATCGTGCGCGCGTATGCATATTTATCGGGTGAAATAAATTATTTTTATTTGAATAAAAAATACCGCGCGTTTATCGCGTTTATTTTATTGTATTTTTAAATGCATATTTTTTTGCGCGATATATGCACGCGCACCGATATAAAAAATAAAATAAAAATGAAAATAAAAATAAAATAAAACCGTGCGTTTTGCGGCTTGTTTTTTTCTATATATGCATGCGCGCATATATCTGCATTTGCTCACGTTTTTATTTTTGAATATAATTTCAGGTCGAATATTTTATTGTTTTTAACCGCCGCGCTGCGCAGCGTCCCCTCAAATAAAAACCCGTTGTTTGCGAGCGC